>NZ_JAKFCQ010000222.1:0-11282 GCF_036676585.1 Robertmurraya sp. | reverse complement strand
GGAGTCTATGGATTTAATACGGTTGCTTCAGCCTCAGGTATTTATTATATGACCTATAACGCAGATCGCACAGATCTCATTGGGTTATTTTCATTATTAAATGTATTGCCTTCTGTAATTGCTGTTCCATTTGTGCCATTGCTTGTTCGAAAAATAAAAAAGAAAAATACCGTCGCTTTAGGTTTGACGATTGCAGCACTTGGTTCATTAGCACTTTACTTTATTCCTGTATCAGCCATTACTCTGATGATGGTTGCAAAGGGAGTCGCGTCATTTGGCTACGGAATTTTAATGGGGATTTTATGGTCCATCATTCCTGATGCTGTTGAATATGCAGAATATAACACAGGTAAACGCTATCCAGCGATTGTATACACGACAATTGGCCTTGGTTTAAAAGCATCAATGACCATTGGTGGAGTCATTCCAACTTGGGTATTAGCAAGTGTAGGGTATGTGCCGAACGTTGCACAATCTGCAGATGCGCTAGGTGGGATTCTATTCCTTGTTTCGGGATTACCAGCGATCATATGTCTGGTTACACTTGTGATCTTTATGGTGTTTTATAACTTAACAGAAGAGCGTGTCGAACAAATTATGGATGAGTTGGCCATTCGAAATGGAGCAAAGAATTAATAGATTTGGAGGTTGAGTGATTTGGAAAATAATTTGAACGATTTTTCACTGGATGCCTTTTCACTGAAGGGGAAAGTTGCCATTGTCACAGGGGCCAATCAAGGGCTTGGAATGGCATATGCTGTAGCTTTTGCAAAAGCAGGGGCTGATTTATATATCCCACATTTTACAGATCATGTGTCAGAAGTAAAAGAATTAATCGAAGCAACAGGTCAAAAAGTTGCATTTATCCAAGGAGATTTGACAGATAAGTCTTATGTTCAAAAAGTGGTAGAAGGATGTATCAATGAATACGGGAAAATTGATATTCTCGTGAATAATGCTGGTGTTGGGATTTTCGCAGATTTTATGGATTATCCAGACCATTTATGGGAAAAAGTCATGGATATCAACTTAAACGCAGTGTATTACTTGAGTCATCTGGTTGTGAAGGAAATGGCTAAACAACGTTCAGGAAAAATAATCAATATTGCTTCTGCACTTGCTTTTACGGCTGATAAAAAATGTCCACCTTATACAACAAGTAAGCATGCAATTGTCGGGTTGACAAAAGTATTTGCGAATGAAGCAGGTCAATATAATATCCAAACAAATGCCATTGCACCTGGGTTTTTAGAAACAGAAATGACAAAAGGATTTCAGGAAGATCAGGCATTCTACACGAAAATTGAAGATCGTATACCAGTTGGTCGCTGGGGAGTATCAGCTGATTTAATGGGTACAGCAGTATATCTAGCGAGCAGTGCTTCCAATTATATCAATGGCTGGACGATTAATGTAGATGGCGGATTTGCCACAACACTTTAGGAGGAAGAAATATTGAAAACCATTGCAGCAGTAAAGATTGGACGATTAAATGATCCTAATGAAGAAACACGAGGTGCGGTAGAAGTTATAGATTTTCCTGAGCAACAGCTTGGGGCAGAAGATGTCAAAATTAAAGTGGCATACTGCTCCATTTGTGGATCTGACCCACATCTTGTGGAAGGTGTATTCGGATGGGAGCCTCCATTTGGTCTTGGGCATGAAGTATCTGGAGTGATTGTAGAACTTGGGCCAAAAGCGACGAAAAAAGGACTGAAAGTAGGAGATCGAGTAGCAGGGAACTTTTTGAAGTTTTGTGGAACCTGTTATTACTGTTTAGACGGACGAGAGCAGTTTTGTGAAAACGTTCATGATTACAACAGGCCGGGCATGTCTGAATATATCGTTTGGCATGAGTCACAGGTGTGGAAAGTACCTGATACTGTCTCTCTTGAAGAAGCATGCTTACTTGAACCCATTTCTATTGCTGTTCGCATTGTAGATAAAGCGAATATGAGGGTAGGACAGCGTGTGGCCATTTCGGGTGGTGGTCCAATTGGCTTGCTAACGCTTCAGGTACTAAAAAGATTCGGAGCAACATCACTTACACTGATTGAACCAATAGAAGATCGACGGAACCTAGCCAAATCATTCGGAGCGGAGCATGTGATTAATCCGCTTGAAGAGGATGTACGAGAAGTAGCAAATACCATTACAGATGGACGAGGATTTGATGTCGTCATCGAAGCATCAGGTTCTCCACATGCAGCAAATGTAGCGACTGACATTGCATCACGAGGGGGCACCGTTTTATATATTGCAATGTTCCCAAAAGAGTACGAAATGCCACTAAATCTTTATAAAAAATGCTATGAACAAGAATTAACCATTTCGGGTACTTTTGTCGCACCTTATGCGTTCCCTCGTGCAATCCAATTGATGCCTAATCTCGATTTGGAGCCTTTTACACAAAAAATCTTCCCACTTGAGCGTGGAGTAGAAGCTTTTGAAGCCCATATGAGTGGGAAATATCCAAAAGTATTAATTAAGTGTAATTAATAAAACAGTAAAAAAGGAGAGAGTATGATGAACAGTACTGTAAATGAATGGACGATTCAAGAACTGGAAGACAAAGCAATTGATATTCGTAAAGATTTATGTACCTTTATTTATCGAATCGGCATTGCAGGTCATTTAGGTGGAGAACTGTCTATGATTGATATGGCGGTAGCTCTTTATTATAAATATATGAATTATGATCCGAAAAATCCAGAAATGCCTGACCGTGACCGTCTTATCTTAAGTAAAGGACATTGTGCAGAAGCACTATTTACCATTTATCAAGATATGGGCATGTACACAATGGATTATATGGTTGATCACTTTGAAACACTAGAGACAGCAAAATTCAGTATGCACCCCAATCGAAAATATGTGGATGCGATTGAAGCATCTACTGGTTCATTAGGTCATGGGATGCCACTGGCGACAGGATTGGCCCTTGGTGCAAGGATGTCCAATGAAAACTGGCGGACATTCTGTATTATAGGTGATGGTGAACTTCAAGAAGGTACGAACTGGGAAGCATTTATGACAGCAGGACATTATCAACTAGGCAATCTTGTAGCAATAATTGATAAAAATGACCTGCAAATGTCGGGTCCTACCAATCAAACAAATTCCATTGATCCACTGGATGAGAAAATGAGAGCGTTTGGCTGGGAAGTGATTGAGGTGAATGGAAATGATATGGGTGAAGTTTGTGGGGCTCTAGAATCCCTTCCTCCATCTGATCCACATATTCGAAGAAAACCCATTTGTATTATCTCAAATACAACAAAGGGTAAAGGCGTATCGTTTATGGAAAATGTCGTAGCTTGGCATGCAGGGGTTTTGAACAAAGAAGATTTGGAAAAGGCAATTGAATCTATCGAAAACACAAGAAAGGTGAGATAAATTATGGCTGTAGAAGTGAGCTTAAACTTTGACCAAATATTATCATCGGCACGTGAGGTATATGGAACGGAATTGAGAAAAATGGCTGACGAAGGAATGGACTTTGCGTTTGTTTGTTCAGACAACGTGGCTCCCTCATCTGAAGTCGGTAAATTAATGAAAGCGTACCCAGAACGTTGTGTCAATGTTGGGATTGCTGAAGCCAATCAGGTTGGGTTGTCTGCCGGTCTTGCGTTATCAGGAAAAGTAGTATTCTCACAAGTATTTGGACCATTCTTACCCCTTCGTGCAGCAGACCAAATTCATGCAGATATCGCTTATAACGATGTACCCGTTCGTCTAATCGGAACCCATGCGGGCGTAACGTCAGGTGGAGGACCAACTCATAATGCGATTGCAGATCTCTCGTTTTACCGTGCAGTTCCAAATTTAACGGTTGTTTGCCCGGCAGATGCCAATCAATGCGCGAAAGTGGTTAGACAGTCAATGACTTATCCAGGACCAATGATTATCCGTATTGCCCGAGGTGCTGAGCCAGATGTATATGCGGATAATGATTACGAATTTGAATTTGGTAAATCCATTACCATTAAAGAAGGTTCAGATTTAACATTAATAGGTACTGGGAGCTCAGTGTACTGGTCATTGAAGGCAGCACAAAAATTAGAAGAGTACGGCATTTACGCTAGAGTAATAGATATGCATACCATTAAACCGTTTGATGAAGCTGCCGTTCTAAAGGCAGCAAATGAAACGGGATGCGTTATTACGGTTGAAGACCAAAGTATCAATGGAGGTCTCGGAGGGGCAGTAGCGGAAATCATTGCGGAATCAAATATTCCAACTAAGTTCAAGCGCATTGGTTTACCAGATGAATTCGCCGTACTAGGTGAGCCAAATGATGTTTACAAATACTATGGCATGGACCCAGAAGGTATTGCGAAAACAGTACGTGAGTTTTTTAATCGGTAATTAATAGTGAAAGGGGAATGACCAGATGACACAACTCGTTTGTCAACAATGTGAACAGGTAATCGATTATATATCCTCAGAGAAGTCCAGCATAATATATGGTCACTGTACTAGTTGTAGTCATGATAATAGAGGGATTGAAGAAGAATTATCAGAAACGTAGATTGTGAGGAGCCGACAAGACATCCTATTTTTATCTTGTCGGCTTATTTTTGCACATAGTCGGAAGGATTAAATGAAGGATTACCATGCAATGAATATGGAGGGGAGAAAAGCTATGCAACAGTATGAATTAGTAACTAAAAGTTATATTAACGGTGAATGGGTGAGTGGCGACAGTGGACGTGTATATAAAGATTTGAACCCGTATGACAACTCGGTCATTGCTGAAGTGAATATTGCATCTAAAGATCAGATGGAACAAGCATTTGAAACCGCTGCAGCAGCGCAAAAGGAATGGGCAAAATCAAATGTGGAAGAGAGAAAAGCAGTTGTAGAAAAAGCAATTGCTTACTTAAAAGAAAATCGAGAAGAGATTGTTCAGCTCATCAGTCGTGAAACAGGGGGAACCATTTTAAAAGCGAATGTTGAACTTCATCTTACACTTGAAGTGATGGAAGAAGCCCTTCATTATGCTGATGAAGTTTGTCATGTACGTGAAGTCTCAACTGGTGTAGAAGGAAAAGTGAATCGCATTTATCGTTTACCTTTGGGTGTCATTTTATCTATTTCTCCATTTAATTTTCCAATGAACTTATCAATGAGAACAATCGTACCAGCAATTGTACTAGGTAATGCTGTGGTTCATAAACCAGATATTCAAGTCGGTCTCGTCGGTGGTGTGGTACTAGCAAAAGCATTTGATCAAGCGGGGCTCCCTGCTGGAGTTTTCAATATGCTTTTAACCGATGTTGAGGAGATGGGTGACGATCTGCTGACACATCCCATTCCACGTTTAATTAGCTTTACGGGTTCCACAGCAGTTGGGCGCCATATCGGTGAAATTGCTGGTCGAAATTTAAAACGGGTGGCACTTGAACTAGGTGGTAACAGTCCATTTGTTGTGTTATCTGATGCAAACGTGGACCAGGCCGTTAATGCAGCGATATTTGGGAAATACATTCATCAAGGACAGATTTGTATGATTATTAACCGGATTATTGTGCATAAGGACCAGTATGAATCATTTGTCTCAAAATTTGTAGAGCGAACAAAAGAATTGACTACAGGTAATCCACTGGATCCAAATACAATCATTGGACCACTTATTAATGAACCTCAGATCGAAAAAGCGCTAGGTTACATAGAGGAAGCGAAAAAAGAAGGAGTAACCGTAGCACTAGAAGGAAGACGTGAAGGTAATGTACTAACACCTTCTATTTTTATAGATGTAAAGAATGATGGGGAACTTGCTCAGAAAGAATTATTTGGACCGATTGCACTCATTATTAAAGCTGAAAGCGATGAAGAAGCTATTAAAATGGCAAATGATACTCAAGCAGGTTTAAGCTCGGCTATTTTTACGAGTGATCTTGAAAAAGGGGAGCAATATGCCCTTCAGTTAGATACAGGAATGACACATATTAATGATCAAACAGTCAATGATGCACCCAATATTCCATTCGGTGGTAACAAATCAAGTGGATTGGGCCGCTTCGGAAATCCATGGGTAGTCGATGAATTTACAACAATGAAATGGGTATCTGTCCAAACAAAAGAAAGGAAATACGCTTTTTAAGAAATAATAAACTGTAAACTAAAAAGAAGGAGTCTTAGTTGCTGCCCTTTTACCAATGACCTGAAAATTGTGATTGCAAAAACGTTTGTAGGAAAGAATTTTTACAAAAAAAGAGCTGTATTATTCAGCTCTTTTCTTATTCCTATTTATTAAGCACCATTTCTTTTGCAAGTTGTTCTGCAGATAAAACCGCTTTTTCAATCGCTTGCTGTTTAATTTTGTCAGCATCATCTGGTTGTAAAGCATGACCTTCCGCAACAATGGTTTCCAGTTCAATACCCATTAAATCTAAACAAGTCTTTAGCAGAGTATCTGCATGTTCAGCTTCTTTCATAGGACCAGCAGAATAAATATTACCACGGGATTGAAGATGTACAGCTTTCTTTCCAGTCATTAAGCCTACTGGTCCGTTTTCTGTATAGGTGAATGTCTTTCTAGCAATAAGTACAGTATCTAAGTAGGCTTTAAATCTAGCCGGAATTGTAAAATTCCACATAGGTGATACAAACACATATTTATCAGCTGCTATGAACTGTTCCGTTAACTCTTCAATTCTTGATAATTTCGATTGTTGTTGGCTCGTTAACTCCTCGAAAGTGCCACCAGAACGAAGGTGACCCCAGCCTTCTAATACGTCAGCATCAATTTCAGGAATGTATTCATTGTAAAGATTTAATTCTACGATTTCATCTTCAGGAGAATGTTCCTTATATGTATTTATAAACGAGTTACCCATAGCCAATGAGTAAGAGCGTTCTTTGTCTAGCGGATGTGCCACCACGTACAATAGTTTTGACATTGTCATAACCTCCCAGTTTTTTAATATTTTAACTCTATCATTTTACCAATCGTTTACATTTATATCAAACATCTTATTTTAAAACTTTTAGAAAAAGCCACCGCTAATTGAAGCATTCGTATTTCTCTATGACAATACTATCAGGTAAAAAAAGAGACCGAATGGTCTCTTTTTTAATTGGTGGATGCAAAAGCAGAAAAGTCAAGGTCAATAAATACTTTACTTGGATCAAGACCCATATCATCTACAAACTCTTTGATATTAAGTAAACAATGTGAAACTCTTGGGTAACCCTGGAGGATCACATAAAACAAATCAGGATTTGTATCGTTTTCATGGCATGTTAGTAAATGTGCATTTTCAAGCATTGAGAGATATATTTTGTACTCATTTAGCTTTAAACCAAATATTTTATACACTTCTGTTTCATTCACACAGAGGGCATCGGGACCAATCCTGTATTCTGATTTTTGTACCAGAGCGTAAAATAATTCTCTGCTTAGGTGTGGGAGTTTATATAAGATGTCATAAAGTTCTTTGGTAGCAATTTCCTTCTCCATTCTTTCTTTAGCATCTATATTCGATCCGAGTTTTCTCTCATAATTAGAAATTAGAGCTCCACAATTGCTATATGTATAGGTAGGGCTCTCCTCTATATTTGAAAGAATGGATGTGGGATCTATGCCCAATAATTGATAGATATCCATTATTTCTGCGTTGATAAAGTTAAACACCTTTAACAATGGTCCACGTTCAAGACTATGAATCTTTTTTTGGATATCCCTAAGATCCACAATATGCTGATCTTTATCAAAATTTAACGCATCAATGTATTTCTGATCTATGGTTATTGATTTTTGTTTTTCCCCTAAGATTAAGATATAAAACGTATCGTAAGACTCGGTATGTTTATTTTCAATGACTTTTTCTAAGGTTTTTTCCACTTTGTTTTTCCCAGTTTGAGTTGTAACCTGGATGGCAATTCTTTTTTCTTTGTCTCCTAGGTCAATGCCAGGTTCGTTAGTACGTATATCATTCAGATTGATAAAATTTGTATCGTATATACAATTTAATAGGTCCCTTGCAAAGTTTTCACTATGTATATGTAAATCGAGTAATTGTCTCGTGGCTTCACTTTCAAGATTAAAAGCAAGCCAATTTAATTTTAAGTTTATCGCTTCAGTAATGGTTTTCCTTTGTAACATTTATATAACCAGCTCCATAAAAATTTTAAATTCTACTATAACTATATTATTTAGTGTGATTTTTTAAAAGAAATGGTTATTTTATTGGGTTTATAAAAAGAGTAATTTAATTAATTCTATCGATAAAAAGGATTTCTTCAAATAAATAGAAATTTGTTATTAACTGTTAAAAAACAATACCGATATAAAGTATATGGCAAATAGTTACATAAGATCCTTTCATTCTAGCCATTGAGAATTACCTAAAGAAATCAGGTAATGATATATATACAACAGGGGCGACAACCTTAGAATGTGCTAGAATACTATATCAAGCAGGAGCCAAAAGCGTCACTATTTTACCATTTGGGGTCACTCAGCATAAGGTGACTACAACAATTAGAAAAACGGTAAAAGATGCCAATGATGATATTTATAATCTAAGGTTAAATCATGTAACTGGTAATCCTTTTTGGGTTTCAAAGAGTAGTAATTACGAAGAATTTCATCAAATACGTAATTATTATTTTTCTCAATAACATAAGTTACCGACGCTTTTTTTATAGGTTTTTTTACTAGAGGTTAATTGGAGGGTTATATATGTTTGAAATCTTAGAACCAATACTTATCAAAAGTGGACTAGCTCGAATGTTTGATTTAAGAATAAAGGATGATAACACTGCAAATTCAAGACCTTGGGTTTCGTATCGTGTTAAAAGCAATATATACAAAATAAGGGCATTTGAATTATGGGGAGAGGGCCCCGAATTATTTAGAATTTATCACGCTGATAATATAAATGGAAACCTTAAAACATTGTTGGATTCTTTACCAGAGGTGTCTACCTCCAAAAGATCATATACTGACTTTAAAACAGATGATTATGTTTCTTTAGCTACTAAAATAGCTGATATTTTACAGTCAGATGAAATCATATTAGAGAGCAAGGCAAATAGCAAACTAGCTCGTTCATCAAAGTTTGAGGGTCTTGAGTTACCCGATGTAGACACATCTCAAGAAAATGTCTTAGGACATACATTTACATGGAGAGAAGTTATTGCCATTTGGGAAGATAATTCCGAAGATAATAATCTAAAAAAGGTATTAAGACAAAATGGAATTTACATTCAAAGATCTGAAGATGGGAAAAGTAGATACATAGGTAGTGCCTATAACAGCGACGGAATTATAGGCAGATGGATGGCACATTTAAATTCTCTTGGTGATGCACAACATCTTAATTTGTTTGTTCTAGAAAACGGCTATAATTCAGTCATCTTCTCAGTCATTGAATTTATTGAAGGGACGGATTCTGAAATCATAAAGCGTGAATCGATGTGGAAGAAGACTCTGGGAACAATCAACCGCGGGCCATATAACGGAATTCAGTTGAATAATAATTAGGTGAATAATAGCGTCCCGACTACTTTTGTCTGGACGCTTTTTTATAGGATATTAACAATTTAATCACTAGAAGTTGAGATTCTGAGCAAGAGATAGTTCAGTGATTAAATATTATTTTCTAACTTGTTGTAAAAACTTGCCTTTTTAAAATAAATTTAGGAAAATATTACTAAGGAACCAACTAGAGAGTAATCCTTAAGTCTCGAATTGGACAAAAATGAAACGGCTTTAGTTGTAATAAAAATCAAAAGGGGGAATTCCCATTATTAATAGAATTTCAGGAAAAGAAGAAGCGATAGAATCATTAAATAATAGTTTGAAACAGCCACTATACTCACTTGTAAATGTTCTAAGCAATTTAGCTGAACAAAGGCTTTCTGCTAGTAGTTATATTCTATCGGATGAATTGGTAACATGTCCAAGTTGTAATCTTATGTCGGAATGTACGTACGAATTTGAAGGAGTGTATTATTGTTCTGAAACATGCGTGAAGGAACAAATGGTCCTAATGAATCAAGTGGTTACGATTTGTGGTATTACGGGTCTTAATGCAATGGAAGTTGAAAAAACATTGTCTGTAAATAGTTGGTCCCTTGATGAATTTACTAATAGAATTGATGATTATTTAGATGCACTCTCAAAGGGGGCATCAATTCCTGCGGCCACTGTATCAGCGTTCAAGAATGCTGGTATTTATAACACATTGAGCACTAATTTATCTCTTCTAAATACAAACCAGGGAGGCGCAAATTTTAAAGGGTTTGTTTTTGAGCATCTTCATGCAACCAGCGCTACAGTCTCTGGAACGCCAACAACGGTGATTGGCAATAATGGTGTTGCCGATTTTTTAATCTTACAAAAAGATGGAACGACAGTTTTAGGGCAAGCAAAAGCCGGTTATCAAAATACATACATCGATTTTCAAAAGTATCATGGACAAACGATTGTTGTAGATAAAGGAAATACGCAACTTATAAAACGTGCTAAGGCAGCAGGTCTCGAAGTCATAGAATCAGATGTTAGTCTTAAGCAGAGCAAAAAGTTATCGGAAATTATGAAGTTGGAAAGTAACATCTTGCGCACGGCAAATGCACCATTAACTTCCAAAATCTATGCCCTAAATCAGGCGGGTATTGCATCGGCAAAAGTTGGTGGTGCTACTGGGGCTGGGTTTAGTATTGGAAGCAATATTGTGGAAGTATTTTCTGGGGATAAAGATTTAGAAGAAGCAGGCAAAGCGGTTGTACGTGATACAGCAATTGCTACAGCCTCCAGTTATGTAATTGGTGCCGCCGCAGCTACCCCTGTAGGTGTCGCCATAGCGGGCACAGTAACATCAACAGGTACAGCACTTGCTGGTACAGCAGTTGGTAGTACAGTTATAGCGGGAGCAGGAGCCGTTACAGGAGCGGTAACAGCGGCTACAACCGCTGTGACAGGTGCTGTTGCTGGATCTACAGTTGGTGTAGGAGTTGCTAGTGCCGCAACTGCAGTGGCAACTGCCACAACTAGTGCAGCAACAGCAGTGGCAGGAACAGCAATAGGGACTGCCGTTACAGGTGTTGCAACAGCAGCTGCAAGTACGACTGTTGGTGCTGCTGCCATAGCAGGAGCTACTGCAATAGGTGCTGCCGCTGTCGCGGCTGCACCCATAGTAGCAGGAGCGGCTGTAGTTGGAGGAGTATTTGCAATAGGGAAGAAGATTTTTGGTAGGAGATAACCATATTTTGATATAGGGGCAGTTGATTACCTCAGTTAACATGACCACAAAACAAGGACGGTAAAAAAC
>NZ_JAKFCQ010000221.1:0-5412 GCF_036676585.1 Robertmurraya sp. | reverse complement strand
AAAGATGGATTCACGCAAGCGATCATCGACCAAGGAACAGTGGACGGGAAATTCTACGGAATGGGTTATTCAGACTCAGGCGTAGCCATCATGTATAACGAAGACATGATCAATGCACTACCTGAAGATATAAAAGCATTAGTTCCTTCACTTGATCAAGACTGGACATGGGATCAATTTATTGAATTATCAAGAAAAGTGGACGAGTTTGCAAAAACGTCGGATGATCCAGTGTTTGCAAATTATGAAGCGGCTGTAAGTTTATTACTAACAGATATTACTGCAGGTGCCTATGAATTAGGAACATACTACTTCACCCCACTTCTTTGGGGAAATGATGCAAACATCGTCGCTGAAGATGGTGTCACAGTTGATGGCGTCTTAAACAGTGACAAAAGTGTAGAAGCATTAACAAAGTATGCGCAATTATTTGCTGAACCAGCACTTGCTAGTGCGACAGAATCTGAAAAAACATTCCATACGGGAAAATCAGCACTATCAGTTAGCGGATTCTGGTATGTAAATGAACTGATCAATAATTATCCTGACTTAAAATTCAAAACTGTTCGTTATCCGAAAATGAGTAAAGACTTCGATGGGTTATACACACCATCAGGTTCTTGGGCATTTGTACGTAACGGACAAGAAGAAGACGAAGAACGCATCAAGCAAATCGTTGAAGTCATGGAATGGTTAACTAACGACGAAGCATCAAAAGAATATTTCGCTAAAAACGGTTCTATTCCAACAAGAATCAATTCCGTTGACGCGATTGATACAAATACAGACAATCCATCTCACAACGATGCTTGGACCGTATTAAAGTATCAAGTGGAAAACACAAACAAATCTCGTCCGGTATCACCTGGATATCCTTATCTTTCTGAAACCTTTGCAAAAGACGTTATTCTAAAAATCGCTCAAAACAAAGCGACAGATGAAGCAACAATCAAGAAATATTTAGACGATGCATCGAAGAAAATTGAATTGGAATTTGCAAAGTACAAAAAATAATCGTTTGTAAAAAGTAAGAGGTGAGGCAATGACCTCACCTCTTACTCTTTTTTTAAAAAGGGGTGTGAACCATGAAAAAATTGATCAAACGTATTGTAAAAGTGAGAAATACAACCGAACACCTCAGACAAAGTGAACATTATAAAACAAGAGATATCGTGTCCGCTTACGGATTTTTAACACCTGCTTTAATTCTTGCGATTCTATTCATTGTATTACCAATTATTCTAGCATTTACGTACGGGTTTACGGATTACTATTTATTAAAACCAAACGACAAAGAATTTATTGGACTTGAAAACTTTAAGCGAATGATGACAGATGAAGTGTTGATCCAAAGTTTTAAAAACACGATTAAGTTTGTGGTGTTTGTTGTTCCTCTGCAACTGTCGATGGCCCTTGGACTTGCACTTATTGTTAACAAAAAAATCAGAGGCGTAGGGTTCTTCCGTACCGCGTATTTTTCACCAGCTGTTTTATCTCTTGTTGTTATCTCAATCCTATGGACGGTTATGTTAAACCCAACATCTGGATTAATTAATGAGCTCCTTGCGAATGTTGGGATTTCAAAGCAGCCTTTCCTCTCAAGTGCGTCTCAAGCAATGTATACGATCATTGCGATCTCTGCATGGTCAGGGTGTGGGTATCAAATGATGATCTTTTTAGCAGGACTTAAAAATATTGATGGAAGCCTTTATGAAGCAGCGGATATTGACGGAGCCAATGCGTTCCAAAAGTTTTTATTTATTACCATTCCGTCATTAAAACCCATTCTGATGTTTTTAGTGATTACCACCACGATTCAGGCGTTTAAACTCATTGTTCAACCGATGGTTATGACAGGTGGAGGTCCAGATTACTCAACGATTACCATTTTGCAATACATTTATGAGTATGGATTCCGTCACCGAAACATTGGATATGCAAGTGCCATTACATTAGTATTCACAATTTTCTTAGTCGTTATCTCAATCATTATTAAAAAGCTATTTAGAGAGGAGAGAGCAGCATGAAAATTGTAAAGAAAACCTTGTTTTATATCTTGGCTTCTCTTGTGGCATTACAATTTTTACTTCCTCTTATTTGGATGATTCTTTCTTCATTTAAAATCGATGAAGTGATTTACAAAGATATGGGTACAATCTTTGCCTTTGTTCCAAGATTTTCTGATCTTTCGTTTGATTCCTATGTGGAGTTATTAGGTTTTTATAACATCTTTAAGAACGTTGGAAATAGTTTGATTTATGCATCTGTTACAGTGGTTGTAGGATTAACCATCAATTCATTGGCAGGATATGCACTAGCAAGGTTTAAATTTCCATTTAAGGATTGGATTTTAATTTTTATTATCGCACTTATGATTGTGCCAATTGAAGCGACCATTCTTCCATTGTTTTTAGTGGTAAATGAGATGGGATTAATCAACACGATTCCAGGTTATTTGCTGCCATTTATCATCAATGTGATGAACATATTCTTATTCAGACAACATTTCTTATCCTTCCCTGGTGAATTGATTGAATCAGGAAAAATCGACGGACTAAGTGAAGTAGGATGTTTCTTCCGAATCGTCATGCCGTCAAGCTTAAATATGTATATTACAGTTGGGATTTTAACGTTCTTAGCATCATGGAATGATTTTTTATGGCCAGTTATGGCGTTATCAAACGCAGATTTGATGCCAATTCAAGTTGCCCTTAATGCGGTTTTTGCAGACACGTATAACATTTTCACAAGTCACATGATGGCAGCACTAACAATCGTAACGATTCCAATTGTTATTCTTTATATCATTTTCCAAAAATACATTGTGGAAGGTTCCATGCAAAGTGGAATTAAATAGAAGAGGTGCCCTATGAATCGACTACAAAAAGCAAACGACTATATCAAAGAAAACAAACATAAAACAAATAACCGCCCACATTTTCACTTTTCACCAGAAATCGGATGGCTCAATGACCCCAATGGTTTTTCCTTTTACAAAGGGAAATACCAGCTCTTTTATCAGTATTACCCGTATGACATTGTATGGAATGACATGCATTGGGGTCATGCAACAACAAATGATTTTGTCAATTGGGAGTACCTTCCCGTAGCGATGGCCAATGACAAAGCGTATGATGCAAACGGATGTTTTTCTGGAAGTGCGATTGAAAAGGATGGCAAGCTCTATCTCATTTATACAGGGCATATTGATCCTAACTTAGGCTTTGATAAAGATGAATCACAAATTGCTGAACGTCAGTGTGTTGCAGTATCAGAGGATGGTATCCATTTCGAAAAATCCAAATTAAATCCCGTGATTGGGGAAAAAGAATTGCCAGAAGGGTATCTCATTTGTGATTTCAGAGACCCAAAAGTGTTAGAGCGTGACGGGGTATACTACTGTGTATTAGCGGTAAGAAACGAGAAACGTCGTGGTGAAATCATCATGTTCCAATCAAAAGATTTACTTCAGTGGAGCTTTCATTCTTCAATATTCCAAATGTCATTTGAAGAAAATACGTTACTAGAATGTCCAGATCTCTTCCACTTAGACGGAAAAGATGTGCTAATTTTCTCAGAAATGCCATGCGACCCTGAATTTGACGGAGAAGTAGAGAAAAAGACGTCTTATGTGATTGGACACATGGATTTTGAAAACGGAGCATTCACTCCTGAGGCAAAGGGCTTGCTAGATTATGCAACGTTTTACGCACCTCAAACAACGGACGGTCAAAACGGAGAGAGACTTTTAATTGGATGGATGCATCGTTGGACAAAAGCAACACCACCAAAAGAGTACGGCTATAATGGCATGATGAGTTTACCAAGAAAGTTACACATCAAAAACAACACATTGATTCAACAAGCTTTTATTAACCATGAAGATTATTTCACACCCGTTGCTGTTCATGAACATGTTACATTAAATGAGGACTTGCACATTGAAAGCGGAAGAACAGGATATTTATCCCTATCACTATTATCTAAGAGTGAATCGTTTGTTGTTGAATTAAACAAGGAAGATAAAACAGCAACACGTCTGAGTGTGGATCCATCTTCCAATTCTGTTGTGATTACATCTGATTATGGAGATAGTGAACCAATTACCGTACATGACTGTTTTAACAATGAAGAAATCACACTAGAAATTTATGTGGATCTTCATTCAGTTGAAATCTTTGTGAATAAGGGAGAAAAAGTCGTAACATTTACGGCATATGAAAAAGAAAAAGGAACAAGCATTGTCCTTTCAGGAAAAGGAGCCCAATTAAAAGAAGTTCGTTATGAGGCGTTTAGTTCTTAATAAACGAAATAACACAGCTCTGTTTAACAACAGGGCTGTTTATTTACTTAAATACTATCTTCTTTTTCCTGTACGTGATAGATTCTATTTAAAAAGGATTTTTAAATAAGATGAAAAAATACTTATCCTATATTGAAGAAATAGTCCCTTTGTACTTCCCAATTGAAAAATGGGAGATTGTTCCCGGGCCAAGTGGGGAAAACAATACAATCCTATTTATTCTGGCAAACGATGAGAAACACGTACTGAGAATTTACGAAACCCATCAAGATGAAAGGAAGGTACACTTTGAACATGCTGTATTACTATCATTAAAAGAACGGCCTCTTTCCTTATCCATACCAGTACCGATAAGAACAAAAGATGGGCAAACCATTGTCAAAACTCGATCCGGATTTCTTGCAGGATTGTTTAGATTTATCGATGGGACGAATCCTGCCCTAGAGGACGTTGAACAAATCTATTCATTTGGTATGGCGGCTGGTCAACTTACTGCAGAACTTGCCGAGATCAGTGTAAATCAACTTCCTGTATATAGACCGTATTATGATATGGATCATACGCACCCAAGATGTTCATTGGATCAGATTAAAGATTTTTCCCTAAATCCACCTGAGGACTTTGTGGAATTAGCTCAAGAATTATTAATTATTTACAAACAACTAGTTTCATTTCAATACAGAGTCCCATTTTTAAAAAGACTACCTCATCAGCTCGTCCATGGAGATTTAAATGCTTCCAACATTCTTTCGGCTGGGGATGGGGAGATTTCCGCCATTCTTGATTTTGAATTTGTTACTCATGATTTACGAGTCATGGAAGTTGCGGTTTCTATTTCAGATTTTATAGATGATGTAGAAGATGAGACCATTATTTTGAAAAGATTTCTGCCTTCCTAACGGGATATGGCAGTAGAATTAAGCTGACAGATGAAGAAATTCATGCCCTTCCTCTTCTAATTCAGCTCCGGAGTTTAGATGTGTTTATCCATTTTCTTGGCCGTTATTGGGACGGGGTGGACTCTATTGATACGGTCAAAAAGTATATTCGTAAGGGTGCACGAAGAGTTTCATGGATTTTAAACCATCAAGAAAAGTTCATCAAATTCA
>NZ_JAKFCQ010000220.1:0-2799 GCF_036676585.1 Robertmurraya sp. | reverse complement strand
CGCTCGACTTGCATGTATTAGGCACGCCGCCAGCGTTCGTCCTGAGCCAGGATCAAACTCTCCAATAAAGAGTAAGATTAGCTCTTAAAGTTAAAACGTTGGCTAGTGTATATTTCAACACTAATCATTTTTTTGTTGACGTATGATTTGTTTAGTTTTCAAAGAACAAGTTGTTTCTCTATCGCTCAAAAGCGACTTTCTTAATATACCATTTATTGAATCGCTCGTCAACAACTTTTTAGAAAATGTTTTTTTCATAAAGTTCGTTGTTCTGCAGCGACGTTTATTAATATAACAAGGTTTAAAAATAAAGTCAACAGTTTTTATCCTTTATTTTCTTTTCTTTGATTGGCAGACCTTGTGTACTTCAGACATTCTTTTGCTGGTGCCACACGCTTAAACAGAGTAAATAGAATTTTGTATCTTTCCTCCATAGCTCTCTTTACAACATGATCGATTCGCTCATCTTTTAAATCAAACAAGATCTCATCCATTTCTCTCTTTATAAGATACTCTATCTCTTTGACTTCTTTCTCATTGATTAACAATCCTAGCATAAAACATGTACACTCCTTTAACAATTTAGTTATTGTAGTGTGTTCCTAATTTCACCATTTTATAAGCATAAAACAAATTCTTTTCGAATAGATTTGAGACAAGTAGTGTTTGGGACGAGGTGAGAGGATGAACTTTTTCTATGTGTTAAATGGCAAATCATTAAAACAATTTATCCTTGTAGGAGTCGCAGCATTTTTCACAGCCTGGTTTTTGTACTTAGAAAATTATGTGAATGTACCAGCGTTTTCAGGGAAAGACGGTCCAAAGGCAGTCTATAAGGGAGAAAAGGACTTGGCTGTCAGCTTTAATATTGGTTGGGGTGATGAAAAAGCAGAGCCGATTTTGGATGTTTTAAAAAGTAAAAATGTAAAATCAGCGACTTTCTTTTTATCAGGTTCTTGGGCAGAAAGGCATCCACATATTGTGGAGAGAATTGTTAAAGAAGGATATGAGATTGGGATGCTTGGATATAATTATGATGATTATACCGAGCTAGAAGAAGATAAAATTGTAAAGGATATCGCAAGGGCACAAGAGGCTTTTAGAAAACTCGGAATAAAGGATATAAAACTTTTACGAGCGCCTACCGGTCATTTTGACCAAAAAACCTTAAAAGTAGCTGACCGTTTTGGACTTACTGTTATTCATTGGAGTATTGACTCAAAAGACTGGACCAATCCGGGTGTCGAGATCATTCAAGAAAATGCAGCTAAAGCGACCAAGGGAGACATTATTCTCCTTCATGCATCAGATTCTGCCAAACAGACAGCCGCTGCCCTTCCATCTATTATTGATGATATTAATAAAAAAGGATTAAAACTCGTATCTGTTTCCGAAATGATTGCAAATGCCACCTCATCTTCAAAAGAAATAAAATAAATTAAGCCGTCTCATTTTGACGGCTTTTTGCTCTTTTCACTATTTGAAATAAATTTGGGTAATGCTAATAACTGATAGGCATTACAAATAAGCAAAGGGAAAATCATTAAGTACAACCAACTATTTTCATTTACTCGAAGAATGGGAACCCACTCTAACACAGTAACCACAATCATAAAAAAGAGCGCAGGTATAAATGCTTCTTTATTTGTTAGTCTCGCTTTGTAATATGCCGCAATGAACCCACAAACAGCAATAAAAGAAGCAAGTCCTAAATAAGGTACAAGACTATCTCCTTTTTCAGAAAAAGCATTAAATCGTAAATAAACTAAGTCAAAAAGAACAAAAATGATAAGTACCACCTGTACACTATTCCAAAGCTTTACGGACTTAAATATACCTAAACCAAAACGGTGAACCGTTAAGTAGGCAAAGAAGCCCATTTGACTAATAAGGCTAAATATCAACCCAACCCCTACTAACCATGCTAGGATTGATAATATTTCAACTATCTGAAAATCAGTAAAAAACGGCTCGAATTCTTTCCAACGAACAATAAAGCCAACGATTCCTGTTGTAATTCCCCCGATTAAAAGCGTCGAGAAAAACATCCTTACCAAGTTACGGCTATTCAACGTAATTTCCCCCAATTATGTAATCATTCCTTATTGATTGTACCAACCAAAGTATGAAAAATCTAGGTTCGAGCAGGAAACGTATAATTTTTGTCGTTTTTCTTCATCATAAACTATAGTTACTATCGAAAGGAGCGTTAATCATGCCTAAAAAGTCTTTAGTGCTCTCTCTTTTAATAAGTGGGTTACTTCTAACTGGTTGTGCTGAAGCGGACACAAGCAGCCAAATGGATTACGAAGAAACAAAAAAAATGGTAGTTGATATCTTAAAGACAGATGATGGAAAAAAAGCCATAAAAGATGTGATGAATGATGAAACCATGAAGGAAACGTTGATCATGGACCAAGCAGTTGTTTCAGATACAGTGGAAAAAGCATTAACCTCAGATCAAGGGACAGCGTTCTGGAAGAAGTCCTTTGAAGATCCAAAGTTCTCTGAAAGTGTAGCAAAAAGCATGAGAACAGAAAATGAAGCCCTTTTAAAAGACTTGATGAAGGATCCAGAGTATCGAACAATGATGATTGATGTAATGAAAGACCCGGAACTCGAAAAAGAAGTAACAACCATATTAAAAAGTGCCGAATACAGAAAGCATGTTCAAGCCGTTATGACCGAAACATTCGAAAGTCCATTATTTAAAGCAAAAATTCAAGATCTGATTTTAAAAGCTGTAGAAGAGGTAGCTGAACAAAGCGGAAGTAAGGAAGAAGCAAAAGAAGAAGGCAC
>NZ_JAKFCQ010000219.1:0-13583 GCF_036676585.1 Robertmurraya sp. | reverse complement strand
TGTCGTAGAAAAGTAAGAATCATGAGTCCCGCTAAGATGAAGGCAGCCGCACCTAATAGGAAGGGACCCGCTAGTGTCGGCACCCCGATAGAGGCAGCAAATTCTCCCATGGGACCAACCAAGTTCGGTCCCGCAACCGCTCCAAAGGTCGTGGACACAAGCGCAATACTAATAGCTGTTGCTCGTTGTTTCGCACTGGCTAAATCAGTACCTGCATAGCGCGCCTGTAAATTCGTTGCCGTTCCTGCCCCATAGATTAATAAAGAAGCAAAAAGGAGTAGAATATTGCTAGTAATCGCCGCCAGGACCACACCGATTGCTCCAAATCCTCCCGCTAAAAATCCGGCAGCTAAACCAAAGCGGCGTCCGAATCGGTCAGAAAGATGACCAACTAGCAAAGCCGAACCCGCAGACCCTAATGTCAGCAATGCTACCGGAAGACCTGAGAAGCTATCCGTGCCAAGCATATCTTTTGCAAGAAGCGCACCAACGGTTATGCCCGAAGCAAGACCTGCCCCTCCAAAAATTTGAGACAACACAACGATCAGAAGCGTTCGCTTGTATAACATTTGTTGCTTTTCTTTGGAGTCAATGTATGGCTGCACCCAGGATGGATGGTTTTCAGTTTTAGTTGACATATTCCTAATCCCCTTTCTCCCATTGTACTGATTTCTCCATTATACCACTAGGGGTATGTAATGGTAAGATGAAAAATCTTATTTCCATCATAATCTCACTATTATATAAGACTACCATATCATACAAAATATGTATTTTTAGAGAAAGGAATTTCATTTTACATAAAAAACGGCTGTTTACGAAACAGCCGTTACTCGAAGACGTTTTACTTTATTAATAATAAGGATATGGATAAGGCGGATAATATGGGTATGGGTACGGATATGGATATGGATAAGGGTATGCATATCCATATCCAGGACCTGGAGTTAGTAATGCAGCGGCAGCTAAACCTCCTAAGAAGCCTAGACCAAAACCGCCAAATCCAGGTCTTCCGAAACCAGGTCTGCCGAATCCAAAACCAGGTCGACCGAATCCAAATCCAGGACGAATTCTTACATCATGTGGTAACATTTGATGCTGATTATTCAAGGTAATTCCTCCTCTATTGTATTTAAATACAATAAAAGGATATGCGACGCCAGCCTAGTCGGTATGGGTGAACGCCTTTATGAAGGAGATTTTGTTTGGCCTGAAACTACAATAGAAAAGCTGACTCATCCTTATTTAGGGGATCGTTTTTGGAGTGCTTTTCATAAAATACGTGCCGAAATGACAGTTGTATTGGCATCGTTATTGGTATAAAAAAGAGGAATTTCGCCATAGATGTCTTGTCCCTAATCGAGTATCAGGCAAAGGTAAAATAAGCGGAGGTTTTCCGGTAGATACAGAATGAAGCTCATTTCGAAGCATATAAGGGGAGATTTTCCGGCTATGCAAAGTAAAACTACCTATTTTTACGCTTTTCGAGCCAATAGGCGGAATTTCTCCGTCTATTAGGACTATTTTTTATTTTATTTACTACTTAAGCGAAATTTTTCCGTCTATTTATCAGATAGGGTGCTTTACCTGATCTCCCAACCGATAAGAGCGAACCCTCATAGTCCCAGATGCGGGAATCAGCATTTTTTTATCGACCAGTTGAGAAAGTATTTTTTTTACCGTCTTGTCACTTAGCTTCAAATACTTCTCAACTTCTATAGGGAATATGGCCTCTCCTTTTCGAATCGCTAGCCGAAGCACTTCCTTTTCTAGAAAGGACAGAGATGTCTGGTCTAGTTCATCACCCAGCCATCGCCCAATCACTTGCTGAACAATCTGTTGGCATCGACGGGGCTGCTCTTTCACTTGGTCATAGGAAAAGCGGATCACAGTCCATCCATCAATCACCAGCTGGTTTTGACGTTCCAGGTTGTCAGAAAATTGCCATCTGCTTATACTCTTTAGGTGAGGGCCATACCCGTCGACTTCCAGGCAAATCCGGATGGCAGGACGAATATATGCAAAATCCAAATACCTTTTACCATCCTTGAAATCATCAACTTCATATTCTGGATGAAGAAACTTGAAATGGTGATATAAAGGCCACCACACTTGCTTCAAAAACAACATTTCAGCCTGATTGTGACCTTCTTGTAAACGCCGCAACCGTTCACCGGTTCTTGCTTGCAAGTGCGCATTCAAAAAGGCCTGGTATTCTTCTTCAAATCCCATAGCATCCCTCCTCCTATCTAATGGTCATATCTTTTTATATACTGATGTAAAACATCCACAAAAAGGGCATTTAATATACTCACATAATTGGTGCTACGAATGAATCACCCCATTATTTATTCAATTGAGCTTCGGACAGATTATCAACATTAATGAGTGTTAATGCAAGTGAAAAAGAGGTTTAATGTGGCTAGAATTGGAGAATTGTAAACGACCAATAAAGACTTGCGGAGTAGCTAAGAAAAAAGACTATTTGAGTATAAATTGGGGATAGAACTATTTTTAGATTAATAGAATTCTTACATTTGTCAATCCATTTTTTTATGTTTCTACAATACCATCCTTAAGGAGAGGCATTCAGTATGCATCAAAATGAGGTTCTCTTGAATTTTTGGAGATAAAAATCACTTTCTTCTAAATAAAATGTCTTATCCCTAATCGAGTGACCAGCAAAAGTAAAATAAGCGGAGAATTTCCGGTTAGATACAGAACGGAGCCTCGTTTGGGGGAAAATAAGGGAAGGTTTTCCGCTTATGCTAAGCAAAATCTCCTATTTTCGAAGTTTTCGAGCCAATAGTCGGAATCTCTCCGTTTATTTAAGCTTTTTTTCATCATCATTACTAATTAGGCGAAATTTCTCCGTCTATTTATTAGCTCGGGTTTTAACCTAATCCGCCAACCGATAAGTGTTCGGACCAAGTGGGATTTCGTAGAACATTAACAAATAAAGAAAAGACGTATGCCAATTGAAGTGCCCCCCGTCAAGTAGACAGCGTAAATAAAAAAATGACACTAAGCGGCGTTAGCCCTGTATTCTAAGGGACTAAGGCCGTTTAGCCTTTTTTGTAATCTATCATAATTATAAAATTTTATGTACTCCTCAATGTCTTGTTTCAACTCTTCAAAAGTGGTGTACTTGTTCAGATAATACTTTTCACTTTTCAATGTTCCCCAAAAAGACTCCATTGGTCCATTATCTATACACCTTCCGACCCTCGACATACTTTGAACCATCTCTGTTTTATCAATTTTCCTTTTAAAAGCAGGGGAAGTGTATTGAAATCCTCGATCACTATGGAAGAGGGGTTTTGCTCCCGGATTAGCTTCCAACGCTAATTCGAAAGTTTGAAATACCAACGAATTATTATTAGAAGTGCCTAATATATAACTAACAATGAATCCATCGTACTAATCTAAAATTGCACTCAAATAAGCCTTCTGTGTAACCCCATATTTCATTTCAGTCACATCTGTTAACCATTTTTCATTTGGGTTCTCTGCGGTGAATTCTCTGTTCAAGATGTTTTCAGCGACATGTTTTGGTGTGCTTGGCTTATATTTTTTGGCTTTGCGTCGAATCAACGATTGGATTCCAGCGATTCTCATCAATCGATACACTCGCTTTTGATTTATAGGCGTTGATAAGGTACGGTTCAGGTTCATCGTCATGCGACGATATCCATATATTCCGTTCACTTTCTCATATAAAGTTTTTATTTCCTCTAGAATTTTCTCATTCAATTTCTCATTATCTGAAGGGGGGCGATTAAGCCATTTATAATAAGAAGAACGTTGAATTCTCGCAATCTCGCATAATAGCACAATGGAGAATTTCTCTTCCTCATGAAGTTCCTGAATGGCTATGTATTTATCGGTTAATCGAATTTGGCTTAAGGACGTTTCTTTAAACGCCTCCTTTCGAGTTCCTCCAACTTTTTTAAGAATGCATTCTCCGCACGAAGACGCTCATTTTCCCTCTCCAATCGCTTCATTTCGCGTTGGATCTTTTCTTCGGAGGTTAACTCCGGCTCTGCTTTACGCTGGCCGCGCTTATCCTTGAGACCATCCTCTCCTTCTTTCTCAAACTTCTTCACCCATTGATATACCTGTTGATAGGAAACATTAAAATGTTCAGATGTTTGATGATAACTTTTCCCGTTTTCTACGCAGTACATAACAATTTCCAAACGTTCTTCTAGTGTAGTGGACCGACCTTTAATCATAGAGTTATTCATCTGTTTTAATTCTCTATGATCATTATAATTCCTTATCCATCGTTTCAAAAGTGAACGACTGGACATTTCATACTTCCGTACAACCTCATTCATAGAGTAGTTCCCAGAAAGATAATCAAGGACTGCAGCTGTTTTGATATCTTTAGAATACCGTTTCCATCCTTTTGATCCTTGAAGTCCGTCCATTCCATAAGTCTGATATAGATAAATCCATTTATTTAATGTATCTTGAGTTATTTTTTGTTGTTGACAGAAAGCTTGAATTGATGAATTCCTGTTTTGGAATTTGATAATACATTGTAATTTTTCTTGTTCTGAATATGTACTTTTCGCCATAAAAAAACCCCCAATAAAGTAACCAGATTTTATTATTTCATCTGTCTACTTTATCGGGAGCATATCACAATTCATACGTCAATTTTTGTGTCTTTTAATTAAGAAAGCATCCGAAAATGAAACCTATATTTACGCAGTGATTTCCTTTTTATTCACCTTAGCCTCAACCTCTTGAACGGGTTTAAACTCCCCTTCTGTCTTTGAAATAACAACCGTTGCGACGCCGTTACCGATGAGGTTTGTGATGGCACGTGCTTCTGACATGAAGCGGTCAACCCCAAGGATGAGAGCCATTCCTTCTACTGGAATCGAAGGGAATACGGCTAGTGTCGCTGCTAGCGTGACAAAGCCTGAGCCGGTAACACCTGCAGCTCCTTTCGACGTGAGCATCAATACCCCTAAAAGGGTCAGCTGTTGCCAGATGCTTAGGTCTACCCCATAAGCCTGAGCAATAAATAATGCAGCCATTGACAGGTAAATCGATGTTCCATCTAGATTAAAGGAGTACCCCGTTGGAAGAACAAGTCCTACTACTGGCTTGGAACAACCATACTTCTCAAGCTTTTCCATCATTTTAGGAAGAGCCGCTTCAGACGAGGAAGTCCCAATCACAAGAAGAATTTCTTCTTTAATGAAAGCAATAAACTTAAAGATGCTGAAACCGAACATTTTGGCAATTCCACCAAGTACAAGAACAATAAACAGCGCCATGGTGATATATACGGATCCCATCAGCTTTCCAAGATAAACAAGTGAGCCAATTCCGAATTCACCAATCGTATAGGCCATCGCGCCAAACGCCGCGAACGGGGAAACCTTCATGATGATATTTACAATTCCGAAGAACACTTCTGTGATCTTTTCAAAAAACTCAATAACTGGTTTCCCTTTCTTTCCTAAATGAGCAAGAGAAATCCCAAACAAACACGCTAATAAAAGAACAGGTAGCAGCTCACCATTCGCAAACGCACCGATAAAGCTATCAGGAATAATGGAAACAACAAAGTCCATAAATCCATGACTCGTTTCTTCAGCCGCCTTTGTATATTGAGAGATATCTCCCTTTCCTGCCTCCGCATCAATTCCTTTACCCGCTTTAATTACATTCGCAACTATAATTCCAATCGCTAACGCAATCGTAGAGACGATTTCAAAATAAAGTAAGGCTTTCCCACCAATTTTTCCAACCTTCTTTAAATCTCCCATTCCAGCAATCCCGATGACAATTGTTAGGAAAATAATTGGTGCGATGACCATTTTTACTAGCTTAATAAATATATCAGCGATCACCTTTAACTGTGATCCTATCTCTGGAAACACAAACCCGACGGTTATCCCCAAAATAATACCTAGTATTACTTGAGTGGTAAGACTCTTAAAATTAATTCTCATGTGGTCTCCTCCTAAAACATAATTATTTTGAAAACGATTTCATTCACTTTGTTAACCACATGTTACAATTTTGCGAAAACTAAGAATAGTTAATAAAACTTATAAAATCGTTTTGTAATTAATGTAAGTAACATAGTAATGTGGTTATTGAGACCCTTCCCAAAAACAAATCCTTTATTTTAAAGCGATTTCATTTTATAGTGGAAAAATAACAACAGTCCTTGTGTTTGGAGGTTACGAAAGTGCGTATACGGGAAGTACGTTTTAAACTCAGTACGGTGATCATCTTCCTTGTCTGTCTGGTCGTCCTCATTTCACTGATGATCACTGACCTATTAATAAGCCATTCGGTTAGTAAAAACATACAAGCCAATTCAGAGGAAAAAGCGAGGATCGTCGCGAGAACCGTTTCAAAGTCTCATATAGTCATAGACGCGTTAGAAAACAGAACGTACTCCAACTCCGTTCAAGACTATACAAATGATATTCAAACAGCCACAGAAATGATGTTCGTTGTGGTTATGGATATGAAGGGCATACGGAGAACACATCCAAACCCTGACGAAATTGGAAAGCATTTTGTGGGAGGAGATGAAAAGCAGGCTCTAAAAGGAAAAGAGTATGTGTCCATCTCAAAAGGTACGTTAGGCGAATCGGTACGAGCATTTACGCCCATTTATAATAAAAATAATGAACAAATCGGAGTAGTCGCAGTCGGAATTTCGTTAAAAAGTGTAGAGACTGCACTCGGACGAAGCCATCGGAACATATTAATCGTTACGTTTTTTGGACTATTGGTCGGTGTAATCGGAGCTATTTTACTAGCGAGATATATTAAAAGGACACTACTTGGGCTTGAGCCCTTTGCCATAGCAAAGATCACAGAGGAAAGAAGCACGATGCTGCAATCCGTTCATGAAGGAATTATTGCGGTGGATCATCAATCAACGATCACACTCGTTAACAAGTCGGCTCTTCAAATTTTTCAAAAAGCTGGCCTAGATTCCAATCCAGTTGGGATGAACATTCATGACTATATGCCTTCCACCGGATTGGATCGAGTGTTACAAACGGGTGAACCTGAGCTAGATGAAGAACAGAACATTAATGGCGTCTCGATTCTCGTCAATCGTGTCCCACTGTTGGTCAATGGACAAGTGGTCGGAGCCATTTCCACCTTCCGTGATAAAACAGAGGTCAATCAGCTCGCCGAACAATTAACAGGAGTTAGAGCCTATACAGATGCTCTACGTGCCCAATCACATGAATTTATGAACCGTCTTCATGTGATTCGAGGAATGATCGAGTTAAAGTCTTACAAAGAACTCACCGACTTCATTCGCACCTTGGTCAATTATCGAAACCAAGAATTCGGAAACATCACCGAACATTTCAAGGACCCTGCTCTCGGAGGATTTATACTAGGAAAATTGAGTTATGCCAGGGAACAAAACGTCGATCTCACAATTGAAACCCAAGCCGTCATTCCTGAACCAGCCGATCAAAAAACCACACATGAGCTGATTACCATTCTCGGTAATGTGATCGATAATTCCATCGAGGCAATGGCCGATAGCGAAGAAAAAACGCTTGAAGTAAGTTTTGCCTATGATGGTGAGTGGCTAGACATGGAAGTGATGGACTCCGGACCGGGAATACCTGAAGAAACGCAGAAACGAATTTTTGAAAAAGGCTACTCCACAAAAGGAGACAACCGAGGCTACGGACTACACTTAGTGGAAAAAAGCGTCCAAACTATCGGTGGCGAACTCCAAATCGATTCAAGATGGATGTTAGGAACCAATGTTTATATAAAAATACCTTATAAAAGCAAAGAGGTGGAATCGTGATAAAGGTTCTAATTGTTGAAGATGACCCGATGGTTGCTGAAATTAACAAACGTTATCTCCGAGATATGAAAGGATTTCGACTCTCAGGCATGGTACATAATGTAAAGGATGCGATCGACTTACTTCAAAAGGAATCTGTTGAGCTAATTTTACTAGATGTGTATATGCCAGGTGATAGTGGGCTCGTCTTGTTAAAATATATAAGAGAACATCAGCTAGAAATAGATGTGATCCTTATTACCGCTGCTGGAGAGAAAGATAAAGTTCAAACGGCTCTTCGGCTTGGTGCTGTTGATTATTTAATCAAACCGTTTGAATTTGATCGATTTCAACAGGCATTGCTGAAGTTTCAAGATAAATATCTGTTCTTTGCGAGTCATGCCGTGCTTAAACAAGAAGATCTTGATGATCGAATCCTCAGTACGGAGCAAACCCAAATCGAAGAACCGATCATTGATCTGCCTAAGGGGTTAACGAGCAGTACTCTACAAGTTGTAGTAGATGTCATGAAAACAAAAGGAAATAGTCCATTCTCTACCGATGATATTTCGGAAAGTACGTATATCTCCCGTGTATCAGTAAGGAAATACTTAAAGTTCTTAACCCAGCTAGGAGTTTTGAAGGAATCGTTAACCTACGGAATTGGTAGACCAGTATATTTATATACTCTACAAGTAGAAAAACTAAACCAAGTGGACATGTATCTTTAAAAAGTGCATTTCCACTTTTTTTAATTTAATAAAGTTGTATAGTTACAAAATCTATCAAACCTTGATCTTTTTCTTTACGATGTAGAAAGATTGAAAGCGATTACCAAAGGGGTAGATGACATTGATAAAAAGTAATCTGAAAGAGGAAGCAATCAAGCTTCATAAAGAACATTTAGGGAAAATTGAGATTGTTAGTAAGATTGATGTAACTACTGAGGAACAACTTAGTCTCGTATATACACCTGGTGTCGCTGACGTATGTAAAGCAATTGTAGAGAATCCCGAACAAGTCGATGTGTTAACGTCCAGAGGACATATGGTTGCTATCGTGACGGATGGAACAGCCGTTTTAGGTTTGGGTGATATTGGACCCAAGGCAGCCCTCCCTGTCATGGAAGGAAAAGCTCTTCTTTTTAAAAAGTTTGCCAATGTGGATGCTTTTCCACTTTGCTTAGATACAAAAAATGTAGATGAAATCGTTGGGATCATTAAGGCACTGGCTCCTAGTTTTGGAGGAGTAAATCTTGAAGATATCTCCGCTCCTCGTTGCTTTGAAATTGAAGAACGATTAAAGCAAGAACTGGATATCCCCGTTTTTCATGATGATCAGCATGGCACAGCAATTGTCGTTCTTGCTGCGTTAATCAATGCGGTAAAAGTCGTCAATAAACAGCACCGATCTCTAAAAATCGTGATTAACGGTGCAGGTGCAGCCGGAATTGCGATTGCCAAGCTACTGATGCAGGCAGGGTTTCAAGACATCACTCTTGTAAGCCTTGAAGGTGTGGTTAGCAAAGGCGAAAAATGGATGAATTCGGCCCAAAAAGAGATGGCGGAAGTGACCAATCTGAAAAGAGTTCGTGGAACATTAGCAGACGCGATTCATGGAGCAGATGTGTTTATTGGAGTATCTGGCCCCGGTGCTATGAAGCCAGAACATATTCAGTCCATGGCAAAGGATCCGATTGTGTTTGCCATGGCAAACCCGATTCCAGAGATTTACCCAGAAGAAGCCCTTGCTGCAGGCGCAGCTGTAGTAGGAACAGGTCGATCCGATTATCCGAACCAAGTAAACAATTTACTCGCCTTCCCTGGTATATTCCGAGGCGCCATGGATGCAAAAGCAAAGGATATTACAACCGAGATGAAATTGGCGGCCGCTTATGCGATTGCAGAGGCTGTTTCAGAAAAAGATATAAAAGCTGACCATGTTATTCCGAGCGCACTTGATGAGAGAGTGGCTAAACTTGTGGCTAAAGCAGTCTCAGTCGCTGCTATCCAACATAACAAAAGCAAAAGTTCAGTATCAGTATCGTAAAACACCCTTTTTGGGTAACAGATTCCGTTACCTGTTGCAAAATCAAAAATGTTGCCCCATTTGTCCTGCATGGCTCAGTTCACTATACTGAGCTATTTTTAATATTCATTTTTGGTTGCCTGTTGAAATAAGCTCCCTCTCCAACCATAAAAGAGCGAACTCAAGAATCCAGGATTCAGTAGGGTTTGATAATTAAGCGGAGAAATTCCTCTTAATTATCTAATAGCAATGAAAAGAGCATAAATAGACGTAGATATTCCGGCTATTTGCTCAAAAAACGTAAAAATGGGTAATTTTACTTTGCTTAATCGGAAAATCTCCGCTTATTTTATATTTTTGATAAGATAAATTGTGTATATTATTTCCACCCAAAAAAACAAATTGGCACTCATTTTAACTTACATTTTTAATGTTTTTGATAGGAAACGGAACCCGTTACTTTTCTGGATGTTTTTCTTCTACAATATTTTTCATATGAATGTATATTTTTCAAAAAGGTGCAAAATATATAGCTACACCAACGAAAAGGAGAGATTGAAATGGATAGAAACAACCGTGGAAATAACTCTAATCAATTATTAGTACCTGGGGCTGAGCAAGCACTTGAACAAATGAAGTACGAAATTGCTAGTGAATTTGGTATAAATTTAGGACCTGAAACATCTGCACGTGCAAACGGATCAGTAGGTGGAGAAATCACAAAACGCCTAGTGAGAATGGCCGAACAATCAATGGGCGGCAACTTCCGCTAATTTTGTAATAATTTATCCTTAGTTTTTTGTTTTGGGAGAGGTAATCTAACTTACCTCTTCCATTTATTTTGTTACGTTTCCTAGTATCGTGTAAATATATGAGGAAATAAGTCGTAATTTCCTTGGAAATATTCGACACGTTTTTTATTCTTAACTATGCAACTACGCGCTCTTATATCTTTTCTTAATAATTACTACTAATAGGACTACTAACAACGAGACAATACTTAACACTTCTTTTAAAAGTTCAGGTATAGGAAGAACATTTTTTACGATCATTACAGCAATTACGGAAAACAGAATGGCGGTTGAATGTTTAGTGATGAAATTCATAATTATCTCCTTTTCATTTTTTTATATAAAACTATGATATTTGCATAAAGAATAGAAACTATTAGCAATGAAATGAGATAAACATAGGGGGAAATCACCATACCAAAAGCTACTTTGTTTTGGAGGTGGTATTCTTCTCCTTGTAGGTCCGGTTTATAATACATTGTTTTTAGATAACCTATTCCTATCGTCCCCAATATATAAATGATATGTAGAATGATTGAAGCCATAAAAGCTTGTAAAACTGTTTTCATAGATACCTCCTTTTTGCAAAAAAGTCCTCTAAGAACATTATCTTAGAGGACTTGGGAGTAGACAATATTTTGCGACAAGGTTTTTAGACAGTTTTTACGTTCGTCTCTTATAATTTAAACTTCCCTGTCAATTCCTTCATCGTAGATGACATCGTAACAAGCTCTTCGATTGACTCCGTCATATGTAACATTAATCGTTCTTGTTCTAATGTAATATCCACGGTTTTCCTTACTTCAGTTGATGCTTGCTCGGCTATATTTGCTGTCTCTTTAGCTGATGCTGTGATTTCTTCCGTTGCTGCAGACATTTCTTCAGATGTTGCTGTCACTTCTTGGATCTTTACATTCACTTCCTGTATGGCTCCTAGAATGTTTTTAAAAACCATTCCCGTTTCTCCTACCGAATGGATTCCTTCTTTTACATCGTTTAAAACAATCTTCATTTTCTCTGCTGTTACATTTGTATCACTATTTATTTTTTCAATAATGTTTCGTATATTAACCGTTGAACTTTCGGATTGCTCAGCTAGTTTACGTACTTCATCAGCAACCACCGCAAAGCCTTTACCTGCTTCTCCCGCGCGCGCTGCTTCAATGGCTGCATTTAACGCAAGTAAATTCGTTTGAGAAGCGATCCCTTGGATAATTTCTACAATGGACTCAATATCCTTGGAATGTGCTAATAATGCCATGATGGAGCTTGATGATTCATTAACTGAATGACTAATGGTGTTCATTTGCTCCACTAGATCATTCACCTTTTGATTGCCTACCTCAATTTCGCCTTGTGTCTTGGAAGAAAGTTCCGTAACAACGGATGAGTTAACGGCAATATCATTGATATTCTCTGACACTTCTTCTATGATTTTTGCACTATCATCCAGGCTCTTATATTGAGTGTCTACCTGAGAGGCCATTTGCTCCATAATTACCGATATTTCATTACTTGCCCCTTTGGTTTCGTTCGCACTTACTAACAATTGAGACGTTGTTCCACTCATTGTTACCGAGCTTTGATTGATTACCGCAATCATCCCCTTTAATTCTTGAAGCATTTGATTAAATGAATCTGTTAAACTTCCAATTTCATCTTTTCTATTGGATTCAATAGTAACCGTTAAATCACCTTTTCCAATTAATTCGACCTTCTTGGCTAAATGTTTTAACGGATTGACGAGTGACATTGTGGTTATGAAAATTAATAATATACTCAATAATACAATTCCAACTGTCATCCAAATTAACTTTATTTTGCTCGCCTGTAGTGACGAATACACCAAACTAGCATCTAAATCTGCTCCTAATATCCCGATCAATTCTCCAGAATCAGATTTGATAGGTATGTAGGCTGAAACTAACGCACCGTAATCTTCTGAATAAGTCAATTCCCCAACTTGTGACTCGCCCGTTTCAAAAGCCTTCACTAGTAAAGGGTAATCATCAACGCCCTCCTCGACATCGCCTATTGCTGAGGCATCTTGTAGCATACCATCAACCATATAGTAATATTCAAATTCTCCTTCTTTTTCTTGTCGACCCATTGTATATAAATAGATCAAACCATTGGTTTCTCGTATTTCGTTTAGATTATCTCTTAGTTCATAATAGTAATCCGTTTCCCCTGAATCTAGTGAGATTTCCTCATATTGATCCAAATCAATCACTTTAACGGCATTTTCAGAAATGGAAAGTGCTTGGTCCCCTAATGAACTTGTAATGACATTTTTGGACGTTTGAAAGGATACATAGCTAGTTACGATTCCAGATAGCAATATTAAACTGGAGAAAATAACGATCATTTTCAATTTTATACTCTTACTCATAGACGTCTCCCTCTTAATTAACAATAATAGGACTATTATACTAAAAAAGGGAAACTAATCTAATACTTTGTTGTTCGACAAATAACGACTTTAACATCATCAAACAATAAAAGCATTAACCCAATTTGGATTAATGCCTTAGTTGTTCTCTTTCATTGGACCTAATATATATCTTAACTTGATGTTGAATTATATTTTATTAACGCAACTGTATTTCAAAAGGTTCTTCTCCTAATGTTACTGTTAAAACTAAAGGCTTGTCTGATTCAGAGACAGTCTTTGGTACTTGAAAGTAAACATGAATATTCCCTTCCGTTAATGCATCGATACTGGAAGCGCCTAATTTTGTCCCGTTTTCTTCTTCAGCTGTACTTGTGTTTTCAAATGTATGTTTCCCATCATATAACAAAGAAAAATTGATTTCCCCGAGCTTATTCCCAAAAGAAAATAAGTCAGTTGTATCATTTTTAATTGTTCCAGTTAAGTGAAGATAAATTTCCGAATCAGTGGTGATCTCATGGTTTGCCCAAGTATCTTCTGGATCAGCGTTTGATGCTCCAAATTTCTT
>NZ_JAKFCQ010000218.1:0-8068 GCF_036676585.1 Robertmurraya sp. | reverse complement strand
AGAAGGATTGGTCGCATATTCATATTTGGTTGCGGTACGAATCTTTAAGAACTCATTCATAAGATAGATATTTAAAACGAAAAAGGAAAGGATAAAGATGGTTTTAATTCTACTCCAATCCATGCTTTATCCCCCCATTCTCGCTACTCGGAACCATCTTCCATTCATCGTTATACTTATAGTACCAAGCTGGTTCTAAATGAATTAGTGAATTCTGGGTAATTTCGGTAACCTTAGACATGTGATAGCCAATCGTAAGATCCTGAAGAAAATCAAGGTCAACATCTTCTACTTTTTTCAACTCCTCTAGTACACTGATACCAGAGGGAAGCGTAATTTCAGTGGCTTCCAATCTTCTTCCTAACATGAAATTACTTCGAAAATACTTATTAATTCCACTAGCATTCCAGATTTGTAAAATTTCCGATATTCCATTGTCGCCAAAGATGGGGTAACCATTTGTATCGTATAATCGGAATAATATGACCTGTTCTGACTCATCCATTCCTACATATCGATAATTATCCGTCCAGCCACCATGACTATTAATAAAATCAATACTTTTTTCCAGGAGGTGACTCGATTTCGTTGTTGTCTCACTTTCAACATCTTCTGTTTTCACATAGGAAACGGTATTTGTTTCATTATTGATACTCATTAATGTAGTAGTATCCGTGTACTCTTCACCGAAAGAGCTATAATTCTTTGACACTACATTCGGATCGCTAAATAAGGCGTCACGAAGTTTTTCTGTTGATAAGTTCACCGTTAGGTGCTTATATAAGGCAATTTTTACAGGCTCTTTTCTAAGCATCGCAAAACTTTCCCGATTAATTGGTTCGTAAAGAGCAAACTTTTCATTCCCACTTATGTCCACTAAATAACGTTCTTTAAAGTCATTTATATAAGAGGCTGAAACATATGCTCGAAGCACTTCATGTTCTTTTGAGGAGATAAAATAAACGACTCCTCCCTCTCTTGTTTCCGGCTCTAAATCAATGACAATTCGGTCAAAGTTACTTTTAGGAATATCATTACTAGGTAATTGTAACGCGCTTCGATACTCCTTTAAAGGAACAATATCAGGAAAAATAAGTTCTAAAGCATTTTTATCATAAATAAATGAAGGAATGTTTTTTACGAGTTCCGATATATCTTCAAACTCGCTAAATCCCCATAAGCTTAGTTCTTTCATTGTTTGCTCAATTTCAAAGGAATCAAATGTACCATAATGTTTCTCCCCTTGATGTAAAAACAATCGTTCAGGACGTACAATTTTGCTCAATTCCTTCGTTTCACCAAGAGATACTTCTTCAACGGTATTTCCACTTTCCTTCAAAGTGTCATAATTGGGCTGATATGTCCACAACATCCATGTAAGAAGAATGCTAAAAACAACAAGAATTAATAGGACAATAGACTTTATCGTTTCATATTTCATGTCCAGTCATCCTCCTCATTGCGATCATAAGGGAGGGTGAATGAGACCGTTGTCCCTTTCCCTTCCATACTTTCTGCCCATATCTTTCCTCCATGGGCTTCTACCATTTCTTTTGCGATGGCTAATCCTAGACCTGTTCCACCAAGCTTTCTTGTTCTTGCTTTATCCACTCGATAAAATCGTTCAAAGACCTGCTGAAGATTTTCTTTTGGAATTCCCATCCCCTGATCACTGACACTAACTACAATATGATCTTCCTTTTCCTCCACTTTAAAAGTGATTTTCCCACCCTGTGGAGAATACTTCATAGCATTTGAAATGATATTATCAAGAACTTGTGTTAGCTTGTCCGCATCTCCCTCAACAAAGGCACCATAATCTAATAGCTTTCGTTCAAAATTAGTATTTTCGTCCTTTATAATCTCAAAACGATCAATAATTCGATTAAAGAAATCTATAAAATTAAACCATTCCTTCTTAAGGCGATAATCCTTGCTATCCATCTTGGAAAGCTGAAGCAAATCATTAACAAGACGTATCATACGCTCCGTTTCTGTTTGCGTAACACTTAAAAAGTTTGGAGCGATTTCCTCGTCCTTCCATGCACCATCTGATAAAGCTTCTAAGTAGCTTCTCATTGTGGTTAGAGGTGTCCGCAATTCGTGTGATACGTTAGCAACAAATTCTCTTCTCTCTAAGTCAATTTTCTCTTGTTCCGTAATATCATGCAGAACCGTTATTAAACCATTTACAAATCCGGTTTCCTTTTGTATGACTGAAAAATTCGCCCGTAGAATAAGAGGTTTTGTAGCTGTGCTATAGTCCAAAATAAGCGACTCTTTCTCTACAAGTAAATCTTCAAACGAATAGTCTTCTTCTAAGCCTAATAAAGACACAATAGAGCTAGATAGTATTGTTTCACGTGAAACACTCAAGAGCTTTGCTGCAGGTTCATTGATAAGGATCACTCGTCCTTTTCGATCGGTAGCAACCACACCATCTGTCATATAGGAAAGAACGGATGATAACTTTCGTCGTTCACCCTCGGTTGTTGCTTGTGCCTCTTGCAACTTTTTTGTGAGGTTATTAAAAGTAATGGCCAGCTGTCCAATCTCATCATATCCGAAAACTTTTACCTTTCGAGAGAAGTTTCCTTTAGCCATTGCTTGTGCCTGCTTTCGCATGTCAGAAATCGGCCTTGTAATCGTTTGTGCCAGTAAAATTCCAAGTACTGCTGTAATCAATAATGCAATACCAGTCCCTGTGGCAAGAATATTATTAATGGTCTTCATTTGTGAATACACATTTTCTTTCTTTGCTACCAAGTATATAACACCTGTGACCTCGTCATCGGATCGAACGGGCGTAACTAACACCCAGATCCGGTTTAATGTCTGAGGATCAATTTGGGTCACTTCCTCCCCTTCATCAGCTGAAGTAGCGATGACACGCCTAATTAAGGTGTCGGTGGATCTTTGACCTACAATGCCTTGGTTATAATCATCTGAAGTTCCAATAATTTTTTGAGTACTTGCCTCTATTAAACGAACCTCTGAAATATCTGTCGTTTTAAAATCAGATAGAATCTTCTTAACAGCCTCTTCAAGTGTTGGTCCATCATCATCTGGGTTACGTTCCTTGCCTAGCTCTTCCCCTAAGTAATAGGCTAAAAGATTAACTCTCTCTTCAATAGAGGTTTCAAAATTTCGTAATAAAGTGTTTTCAAGCTGTCTAACAAAATAAACACCGATGATTTGCATCGCAATTAATATTAACAATACGTAAATCATTACAAATTTAAGATGAATAGATCGAAAGAAACCAACCTTTTTCATTTACTGATTACTCCTGTTCAGGATTTCGTAAATAATATCCAACCCCTCTTCTTGTCACAATCCATGTTGGGTGACTTGGGTTATCTTCGATTTTCTCACGAAGTCTTCTAACGGTCACATCGACTGTACGAACATCGCCAAAATAATCGTAACCCCAAACGGTTTGTAATAGATGTTCTCTCGTCATCACTTGTCCAATATGCTGGGCTAAGTAATGAAGCAGTTCGAACTCTCTGTGAGTAAGCTCGATCATTTCCCCGCGCTTTGAAACAATATAAGCATCTGGATGAATCGTCAATGAGCCTAGTTCAATCTCATTTGTCTCATCTTCTTCCTGTTGACTTAAATTTGTTTGATGTCTTCTTAAATTTGCTTTCACGCGAGCAATTAATTCCCTTGTACTAAATGGTTTTGTTACATAGTCATCTGCGCCAAGCTCAAGACCAAGAACCTTATCAATTTCAGAATCCTTTGCTGTTAGCATGATAATAGGCATTTCATATTTTTTACGAACTTCACGACATACCTCCATCCCATCTCGTTGTGGAAGCATGATATCTAGTAAGATTAAGTCTGGCATAATTTCTTCAACCATCTTTAATGCTTCATTACCATCATATGCACAATATACGTCGTACCCTTCCTTCTTAAGGTTAAATTGAAGGATATCTGCAATCGGTTTTTCATCGTCGACAACTAGTATACGTTTTTCCATTTCATAGCTCCTTTATTTGAACTGTCTATTTATTTTATCTTCCGCTATTTTTACTGTTCATAATCCTTACTTTATCATGATATGCCTATGAATTCACGTTTTTAGAAGGCATATCACTTCATTAAGAAATAGAAAACCTCTAGTTTTCACTAGAGGTATGAATATATTATCTATTTACATAATTTAGAGGGTTTTCTAAACTACCATTCTTATAAACTTCAAAGTGAAGATGGACACCTGTTGAATCTCCAGTTGAACCCATCACACCAATAGCTGACCCCTTAACAACTGTTTGGCCAACACTTACACTAATCGAAGCTAAATGCGCATAAACGGTACGCATCCCGTTATTATGGTCAATGACAATCTTGTTTCCATACCCGCCATCATACCCAGCAGATACGACTGTTCCATTGTCAGCAGCTTTAATGGTTCCACTGCTAGGACGTGCAATATCTATACCTTTATGTTGTTTGCCCCATCTAAATCCCATTTGGCTGGAGACATACCCTCCATTTGCAGGCCATACAAGGGACCCGTCACCACGAGATGGTACAACCTTTGTTCCTTTTCTAACAATATAATTAACAGGTTCTTGAAGGATCTTTTCGCTCGTAACCTCTTGAGCTACACGGATTCCGTTTTGCTCGGAGACTTTATATGTTACTTCGCGAGCCCCATCTTTCCCCTCTTGTTCTACTTTTGTATCACCTTTATACATGGTTTCATCTTCTATTACTTGATTAGCAAATGCGATTGTTTCCTTTTTTGCCTCTTCCTTCACTACTACTACTTGAAGAAGGGGTTGTAGGAAGGTTACATTCAATTCTTGCCCAATCTTTAACACACTATCTTCTGTCATCCCAGGGTTAATGGATAATAATTGTGCAATTTCCATTCCATGTGCTGAGGCGATTCCACCTAACACATCTCCCTCTTTCACAGAGTATTTCTTTTCTTCTAATGTACCCTTAGTTAAAAAGTTAACTGCTTCCTCAACAGTTAGTATTTTATCTGGAGTAACTTTTTCTACATTTTGTGAAACTTCTTTTGTGAATGAAACGTCTAATAGACGAACTTCATTTTCCTTTAGAGAAGGTAATACCACTTCAGGAGTTGCCTTACGAGTTTCCAACTCTGTTAGTTGCTCCTGTGTTACATACTTTAGCTTCAATGCATTTAACACCTGGCCCGCCTCTGCTTCACTATTTAAGTAAGCCACAGCTTTTCCATCAAGGACTAATGCTGAAGCATTTGCTTGAACGGCCAGTTTACTTTGGATGATTTCTGCAACTTCTTCGTCATTTGTTTTAGCACTAGAACTAAATACTTGCTCTGAAACATATGTAAGTTGTGAATCAACTGCTAAATCGACATTTGTATATGATTGCTTAAACTCTTCTACTTTTTCATCTAAAATATCTTGAACCACTTCTTTGTCAGAAACAGTACCAACATATTCTTTATTCATATATACATAGTATACTGTGCTTAATTTAGAGTCACTAGCAGATGCAGTACTTACACCAAATGTAAGTGCTCCTAATGCCATTGCTGATATAGCTGCCAATTTTATTGTAGGTTTTAGACTATTAGATGTGTTGATCGTTAGTTCGGAAAGTCTCTTATTGAAAAAACCCATTCTCTAATCCTCCTAGACTAGCGCAACAAAACACTTTTAGTGCTTTTAACTCTTTTTATTTTTATATTATTGCATAATAAGACTTCTTTACTTTACCATAAATAAGCCATTAAGAGTTTACTAGCACCTGATATGTAACACAAATGTATAATTAATGACATTATATTACAAAAGCTAGTCGAATGAATAGAATGATATCCTGCGTTGGTTTCCCAGCAAAACATTGATATATCAGCTTTTCCAGAAGAAACGCTTTCATTTTTCAGAAAAATCACTGAGACTATTTTCGACAAATTTCTTGGAAGAAATTTACTTGAATATTACATCTCTGTAACAAAAAAGAGGAATTTGTCATAGGACAAACTCCTCTTTCATAGATGGCTCAGGACGGAATCGAACCGCCGACACAAGGATTTTCAGTCCTTTGCTCTACCGACTGAGCTACTGAGCCATATTTAATATAAATACCCTAAATAAGTATTGCTTCGTCCTTCGTCCCGATTTTTCAAATCGGTACGCTGGATGTCTTTCCTTTGTAGCTTATTCATCGTGCTCTACCAACTGAGCTACTGAGCCGTATTTATGTATGTATTTATAAAAATTCCAACCTCTTGCTTTTGAAGAGATTGGAATAGTGTGATGACCCCTACGGGATTCGAACCCGTGTTACCGCCGTGAAAGGGCGGTGTCTTAACCGCTTGACCAAGGGGCCATATGCTTATTCGACATATTATGACGACGTTTTTTATATTAGCATAATAGCTTTATAGTTTGCAATATGTTTTTATAAAAAAAATCATTTTACTTAAATAAAATATTCGCCACTACGATTAGTGGCGAATATTGAGATTAAATTGATTAGCTTTGTCTCCATGGATTTAACACAACATTCGTTTGTGTACGATCTGGACCTACAGAGAAAATTGACAATGGAATACCTGTTAACTGCGCAATTCGCTCTAAATAGTGACGAGCATTTGCTGGTAGCTCAGCAAGTGATTTGCAGCCTGTGATGTCCTCCGTCCAGCCTGGTAGCTCTTCAAAGACTGGCTCACATTCAGCTAATGTTTTTAAGCTAGCCGGGAATTCTTCAATTACTTCCCCTTTATAACGGTACGCTACGCAGATTTTCAACGTTTCAATACCTGTTAACACGTCAATGGAATTTAGAGATAGGTCTGTGATTCCACTTACTCTTCTAGCATGTCTTACGACTACGCTATCAAACCAACCGACACGACGCGGACGTCCCGTAGTTGTACCATATTCACGGCCCACCTCACGAATTTGGTGACCAATTTCGTTATCTAATTCCGTTGGGAAAGGACCGTCCCCTACACGAGTCGTATAAGCCTTAGATACCCCAACTACGTGCTTAATTTTCGTAGGACCTACACCTGATCCGATCGTCACTCCACCTGCAACAGGATTTGAAGATGTAACAAACGGGTATGTACCCTGGTCAATATCAAGCATAACTCCTTGAGCACCTTCAAAAAGAACGCGACGTCCTTCATCAAGTGCATCGTTTAACACAACTGAAGTGTCACACACATAGTGTTTAATTTGTTGGCCATACTCGTAATACTCATCAAGAATATCTTCAATCTTAAAGCCTTCAGTCTCATATATACGCTCAAGCAAACGATTTTTTTCTTCTAGGTTACGTGCTAGCTTTTCCTCGAACACTTCACGGTCAAGAAGGTCAGCAATACGAATTCCGATACGCGCTGCCTTGTCCATATAAGCTGGGCCAATTCCCTTTTTCGTAGTACCAATCTTATTTGCTCCCTTGCTTTCTTCCTCTACTTCATCAAGGCGCAAATGGTAAGGCAAAATAACATGTGCACGGTTACTCACACGAAGATTATCTGTTGTAACACCCTTATCATGTAAGTAAGCAAGCTCTTTTACTAAAGCTTTTGGGTCTACTACCATCCCATTTCCAATCACACAAGCCTTATCACTATAGAAGATTCCAGAAGGAATTAAATGCAACTTATACGTTTCTCCGCCGAACTTAATCGTATGGCCGGCATTATTTCCTCCTTGGTAACGAGCGATCACTTCTGCATTTTCTGATAAGAAGTCTGTGATCTTTCCTTTTCCCTCGTCTCCCCATTGTGTTCCAACTACAACTACTGATGACATATAACAGCACCTCCAAAGGTAACTAACATTTTTTCGTGCAAAATCAAACATCATTAGTTTACCAATGTGAACAGCTAAAAGTCAATAAAACCCGAACGATTTTTGTAAGATTAATATTTTTTGTTCGTAATTAATTCTTTTTTCATAGAAAAAAGACTAGCCTGTTTAAAATGTACCCTATAGAGTAGACACTTTGAAAAAAGGACTACTTTATAGGGTTCTTTTTGTATACTTAATTTATTTAGTGAGAAAAACGGAATGGGGGAATCTTGATGACTAAAAAG
>NZ_JAKFCQ010000217.1:0-4523 GCF_036676585.1 Robertmurraya sp. | reverse complement strand
GCTGTCTGACGAGCAATTTGGTACAAAACATCATATGGAATTCGCTTCGCAATATACCAATTTTCCACAGGCCCTGAAAATTGGTCAAACACGATCACCCCTTCGTCCCACTCAAGGCTCTTGGTGGATGCTGGTTGCTCCTTGATTGACTCGTACCAACCCTCGGTCATCGGTTCTCCAATCACCTCTTCATTAGAGGAATACACCACGGTTCCTTGGTCATTCACAATGAAAAGCTCTTCGGCTTCCTTCGTATATAATCGATCCGCTACCGCACCGATTCTTGATAAATTAATATCAATTGAAAGAAAACCTAGTATATCTTCCGCTGGTACGTCGCGAATGATGCTATGAAAGCTGAGGACCTTTGTACTCTGTGATTTGGGTATAAAGGCCATATTGTTATAGCTGGATATTTCATGTGGCGGTTCAATTAAATAAAAATCATCATGATTGGGCAGCTGCGCATAATAAGGATGCGACATGATATTCTCGTATTCACCCCTGCCACTAATCGTAGAATGATAGTTCGTAAACGAGTCCTTATCCTTATCAATATACAGATGCATTTGTTCAATTTCAGGACGTGTATTAAATAAATACGCTAGCGCGCGTCGAATTTCTTCTTGATTACTCCCAATGTCTCCCGATACTCCTTCTCTCATCACGCTCATTAACGGGTCATAGCGATAGAGCACCGTTGACATTTGTGCAATATCTTCCAAATAAACCGTCAGCTCCTGCTCACCTTTTGTGATAAGGTCATGATTCGTGGAGACAAACTGCTCATTAATAGAGTTGGTTGTTTGGTAATAGGTGATTCCAATCGCTGTACCAAATGGAAGGATGGTTGCCAGCATTAAAAAGATGATTAACTTTTTTCGAATTCCCCACTTCATAGCTCCCTGCTCCTCCTCTGGACACGAAATCCCACTCATTGTAGCACAATTTTCTTGGACTTCAACAGAGGGTGTAAAAAATGAAACCGTTCAATATTTTCCACCCTGTTGGTCAATGTAAGCCGTTTCATAGTTTTTTAAAATAGTTGAAAATAGGACTATGGAGGTGCAGGGGATGAATAGTCAAAGTAATGTAAAAGAAGTTGACGGGGCAGTTGTTATTAGTGAGAAACGCACGCAAAAAGCTGTGTCCACTCCTTTGTTTAGTAAAAAGAAGCTGAAAGATGCAGGATTGTTCACCTTATTCGTTGGACCTGTGTTCTTAGCATTTACCTTAATTGTCTTAATTCCTTTCTTTTCGGGTGTTTATTATGCATTTACGGATTGGAACGGGATTACGGGGTCGGTCCAGTGGGTTGGACTTGATAACTTTAAGTATTTGATTTTTGAAGATAAACAGTTTCACGCTTCCTTCCTTCTAACGACGAAATATACGGTTGTAGCAATCTTGCTAACAAACGTGATCGGGTTTGGATTAGCGATTCTCGTGACACAAATGCTGAAAACGAGAAATATTCTACGAACAGTCTTCTTCATGCCGAATCTACTTGGTGGTCTTTTACTAGGATTCATTTGGCAGTTTATTTTTGTAAAAGGATTCGCTTCTATCGGCGAAATCACAGGAATTCCACTTTTTGAACTAGCTTGGCTAGGAGATGCAAGCACAGCCTTTTGGGGAATTGTGATTGTCAGCGTGTGGCAAGGTGCTGGTTACATCATGATCATCTATATCGCGGCACTACAAAATGTTCCACAAGAATTAATTGAAGCAGCAAGAATTGACGGGGCTAACAGATTTCAAATTCTCCGTCACATCACGATGCCATTAGTTGCACCAGCTGTAACGATCTGTTTATTCTTAACAACAGCATCATCTTTTAAAATCTTTGATGCGAACCTATCGCTAACGAATGGTGGACCATTTAAATCAACTGAGATGTTAGCGCTTAATATTTACACAGAGGCTTTCGTTAATAACCGTTACGGAATTGGTGAAGCAAAGGCATTGATCTTCTTCCTTGTCGTAGCTGCGATTACTGTACTACAAGTAACGATTTCTAAGAAAAGGGAGGTTGAATCGTGATGGGTCACAAGTATTCATGGAGAACCTTTAGTGTTGAAATCGTTGCGATTGTGCTCGGACTCTTGTTCTTAGTCCCTTTCTATTATGTCGTTTCAAACTCCTTGAAGCCTTTTGCTGAGATTTTAACGAATACCTCGGCACTACCGAAAGTGTTTCAGTTTGATAACTATGTACGAGCCTTTGAAATGCTTGATTTCTTTAATGTTTTTAAAAATTCGTTGATTATAACGATTGCGAGTAATGTAGTTTTGGTGATCTTTTGCTCGATGGCGGCGTATATGCTCGTTCGTACGAAAAAGAAGATTAGTAATATCATCTTTATGACCTTCGTTGCTGCGATGATTATTCCGTTCCAATCAATTATGATTCCGCTGATTAAAACAGCTGGAAATTTTGGATTACTGAACAGCGTGTGGGGCCTTGTGATTATGTATTTAGGCTTCGGATCTGGAATGACGATATTCTTGTACCACGGTTTTATTAAAGGAATTCCGGTTGAACTGGAAGAAGCAGCGATCATTGATGGTTGTTCTAGATTCGGTGTCTTCTGGAGAATTGTTTTTCCATTATTAAAACCGATTACGGTGACGATTGTGATTTTAAACAGCTTATGGATTTGGAATGACTTCTTATTGCCGTCTCTTGTTCTTCAGGATCCGGAGCTAAGAACGATTCCACTTGCGACTTTCTTCTTCTTCGGTCAATATACGAAGCAATGGGATTTAGCACTAGCTGCATTGGTACTTGGTATCATTCCGTTATTGATTTTCTTCTTCTCGATGCAAAAACACATCATTAAGGGGATTACTAGTGGTTCGATTAAGTAAGGGTTTTACCTCCACGGTCTGACTGGCTCAGGCTGTGGAATCAAATATAAAAATTTTAAAGATCTTTTTCCAAGGGGGAAAACAAAAATGGCTTTAAAGTTGAAAAAGTATTCTGTTTTAGCAGGTGTATTGTCTGCCTCACTTCTTTTAGGAGCTTGTTCAAGCGATAGCACTTCTGGCGACAAAGAAGGTGCTAGCAACAGTGATAAAGTAGTAATTGATATTTTCCAAGGGAAGGTTGAAATTGCTGATCAATTGAAAGCGTTAACAGATGAGTATACAAAAGAACACCCTGATGTGACTTTTAATATTGAAACAGTTGGTGGCGGTGCGGACGGTGCTGCTGCACTAAAAGCAAAATTTGCTTCAAATAAAGCACCTGATATTTTCACAAATGACGGAGATGCACAATTACTTGTTTGGCAGGATAAGTTAGAAGATTTATCTGATCAACCTTGGGTAGCTGACGCATTCGAAGGTACTTTAGATGGAATGACATCTGACGGAAAAATCTACGGTATGCCTTTAAACATGGAAGGTTACGGCTTTGCTTATAACAAAGAATTATTCGAAAAAGCAGGTATCACAGAGCTTCCTACTACATTCTCTGAATTAGAAGCAGCTGCTAAGAAACTTCAAGATGCTGGCATCACTCCATTCTCAATCGGTTATGGCGAATGGTGGGTATTAGCAAACCACGGCTTAAACGTTCCATTTGCTTACCAAGAAGACACTGACGCGTTCTTCACTGGCTTAAATGACGGTTCTGGTAAAATTGAAGGCAACGAATTCGTGAGCAAGTACTTTGATTTAATCGACTTAACGATTAAGTATGGTAACAAAAATCCATTAACAACTGACTACAATACACAAGTAACGCTATTCGCTACAGGTGAAGCTGCAATGACGCAACAAGGGAACTGGATTCAACCAATGTTAGACAAGATCAACCCTGAAATTGAAGTTGGATTTATTCCAATGCCACTTACAGATGACGAAGCTCAAACAGATAAGCTAATGGTTGACGTTCCAAGTAACTGGGTTGTTCACAACGGTTCAACGGATGAAGAAAAAGAAGTAGCAAAAGACTTCTTAAACTGGATGGTTACCTCTGAAGCTGGTAAGACTGCATTAACAAAAGAATTCAAGTACATCCCTGCATTCAAGTCTGTTGAGGCTTCAGCTGACGACATCGGCCCTCTAGGCGCTGACCTTCTGAAGTACTCTCAAGAAGGCAAAACATACTCTTGGCAGTTCATGAAGTACCCAGACGGTGCTGGTCAAGAATTCGGTGCAGCTCTTCAAGCATACGTTGGCGGCCAAGCATCTAAAGAAGACACAATGAAAGCCTTCGACGCAACTTGGCAGAAGCTTAAAAAATAAGTAGTAGAACATAAGAATCACTGACTGACCCAACTAAGTTGGGTCAGTTTTTTTGTATTGTTTCGCCAACTGTCCACTCCACACGGACAAAAAGGGTGTATCTGTCCACGACCGGTGACAGACACCCTAAAAAGACACTTCCCCACATTCTGCCCACGAAGGGTGTCAGACACCACAAAAAGACACTTTCCCACTTTCTGTCCACGGACGGTGTCTGTCACCACAAAAAGACACTTTCCACTCATTTGTCCGCGAGGGGTGTCTGTCACC
>NZ_JAKFCQ010000216.1:0-4157 GCF_036676585.1 Robertmurraya sp. | reverse complement strand
TAAGCCCGGATCGTATGTGGATTGATTTCATTTACAAGGATTGTTCGTTGAGTAATTTTTTGTTTATCGGAAAGATAGATGATCTGTATTGGTTGCTTCTCATTTAATGCTTTTAGTAAAGCCCTCTCCATATGCATCCCTCACAATTAAGGTTGATATCCTTATTATATACGAACAAATGTTCTTTATTCAATAAATGAAAAAAGTGTGGAAAAAAATCCACACTTTTACTTGAATCAGTCATTCTTTTCTAGTTCTTGGTCGATTGTCCCTTCGTAATAACCATCACTTGCTTGTTCATGTGTTTGGGCTAATCCCATTTCGAGTTGGTTTTCACTGTTGTAATCAGAGGGTTCAAATGTTTTACCGGCAATTTTAGATGAGTTGTTTTTTTTCATACCATTCCCGCCTTTCATCATTTTCATCAACAATCATCTTTATTTTTTGATAAAAGGGGGAAGGGCATACTAACTAAAAACTAAAAAAATGCAAATTTTTTTAGTTGTAAGGGAATGGTTAATTTTTTCTGATTTTAAACTTACTTCCACATTTACAAATCACACTATGCTTCAAATATTTAATGGGAGTTTGACACTTAGGGCATACACTGTTATGCATATTAATCTCCTTCTTTTTTAATTAGTAACTTCTTTGTTTTTCACTACAATTTTTACATACTCCATAAAGCTCGAGCTGATGAGAATGAATACGAAACTTAGTTAACTTGTTTGCCACATCTTCCACTTCTCTTAATAGTGGATATTTGAAGTCTTCAATTATCCCACAAATATGACAAATCACATGATAATGTTCTTCCATTTTAAATTCATATTTGCTTAATCCATTACCATAGGGCAATTCATTTAATATTTTTAATTTCACAAACATTTTTACGTTATTGTAGATGGTTGCAATACTAATAGAGGGGAGATGTGAATGTATGTCATCCACAGTTGGATGACCTTTCATGGAAGCAATCGTTCTTAATATTTGCATTCTTTGTGGTGTAATCCGTAGTCCGCGTTCTTTTAAAAAAGGGATAAGTTTATCGAAATCAAATTCATTATTCATAAAAGAACCTCTTTATTAGTAGATTAGAAATTTGGGAAGTTCAAATAGAGTATATAGTTAATGATAACATTTCTCATTCAGAAATCAATACTTTTTTATAATTATTTTAAATTAATATCTATTTTACTTTGTTAATTATAGAATATAAAAAAACGACGGTCTGAACTTTTTCAGACCGCTGTACTTTATTTATGCTTCTTTCACTGGAGGTAAAATTGGGTGGCCTTGTGGAACCTCAGAACTTGAAAGAACATAGGTAGCACCTGTTGAAGCTGTAAGAATAAAAGCAATGGCAATAAAGGAATAGATTAATTTTTTCATAATTTCCTCCTAAATGGTTTTATTCAAATAATATACTGCTTTCTCAAACATACCAGTTGAATGATAATGCTTGGAAAGTAATTTATAAAACATAAGTAAATCATCTTTATTTTCATTAGAGCTCTCTAAGTATGGAATAACGGTTAAAATGACGTATTGGATTGATTTTGAATGATTCTCCAATGCAAGAAGATAATATTTTGATAGAATGGAATACTTTTTATTATTTAGAGTATCTGAAAGAGTGAATGTAATAGTAAAGGCTTCTTTTGCAACTTCATGTAAATGGGTTTCAAAAGCAACTTGACCTTTTACGTATTGTGTTACGAGAAAATGAGTGGTAGGTGGTAATTGTAAGGAAAGACTTTTATTTAAATACAACATTGCTTTATCGAAGTCTTTAAGCTTTTTATATAGAAGCCCAATATTATGATAAATTTGTGGTAGGAGATTCGTTTCATTTAATAATGTTGCATTTCTTTCTAAATGGTGAAAACAGCTTTTTGCTTCTTCGAAGATTCCAGAATGAGTGTAGTTAATTCCTAACAGCATTAAGCAATGAAGGATCCGAATAAAATTATGCTCATTCATATAGGACTGAAGGGCTGCTTTTGCAAAGTGAATGGCGTGACCAGATTGCTGTAAGGCTGCCTTTACCATTGAGCGATAATATAAGAATTCGCCCGAAGAAAAGTCATGACTGATTTGGAATAAGGAGTCAAACTGTTGATCCGCTTGTTCAAATTGCCCCTTCAATATATACAGTATCGTACTACAATAATGAAATAAATAGATTTCATGTTGGGAAAATGATTTCTTTAGTTTCTTAAGAATTTCCTTTTGTAGGTCAGCTTGGTTCACATTTCCGAGAAACAATAGGTAGCGCATCTTATACAGTTCATATGTATGCAAGTAAGAGGTAAACGGAATGATCGCATCATAGTCCTTCAACTGGCTGATAATATCTTCAACCTCATATTTTTGATAAAAATATATCTTTTCATTTAGACGTTTTAGTAAGTCGCCGATAATTTTTTCCTGTTCCTCGGCACGGTTGATGCTGATATGTAATCGATCGAGCAAGAGTGAAATGGTTTCATCATTTGCTTCTTTTCCGTTATTTTCAATTTTGCTTAAATGGGAAACGGAACAAATTCCATTAGCAAGCTCCTTTTGGGTAAGACCTTTTTGAGTCCGATAATACTTAATTAAAGGTCCAAATTGCAACGAAATCACCTCCTAATGCTTATACTTTATCACCGTTAGCATAAATGTAAACCTATTTTTCTGATTTTTTTGAATACAGGAAAAAAGGACGATATTTCGAACGTAAAAAAACCATCCAGAGAATTCTGAATGGTTTTTTTTACCCCTGTCTTTATCTTACACGAGGGAATCCAAATCCTGAAGCATAATCATCTCCAGTTGCTGCACCAATTCCTCCGTTAATATCGTATGATTTTGCACGATTTTGTAGTTCGCTTCTAAGCTGTGTATGTGAGAGTGAAGGGGTAGCTGCCCATATTTTTGCCGCTAAACCAGAAACATGTGGTGTAGCCATAGATGTCCCGCTAATTGTGTTATATCCACCGTTATACCAAGTGGATTCTATTGCTGCACCAGGTGCTGATACTTCAACATCGCGCTCTTGAATCACGAAATCACCATCAGTATTAGGATTGCCTCTTGATGAAAAATCAGCGACACGGTAAGTTCCATTTTGTTGAACGTTTTCAAGCGCAGCTACCGCAACGGCATTTACTAATGCACCTGGGTAACCAATCGTATTGCTTGCAGAACCGCTATTACCTGCAGCTGCAACCACCAATAAACCTTTGCTGTAAGCATAATCAACTGCGTTTGCAATCATGGTATCTTTTGAGCTTGATCCAAGGGACATGGAGATAATAACCTTTGAACCTGTTCTTGTTGCCTCGTCTGCTGCGTGTCGAATAGCTCCGGCAATGTCATCGGAATAGCCTGAACCGCGGTCGTTTAGTACCTTATAAGCCCAAAGGTCAGCTTCAGGAGCCACTCCATAAATTCCTAGTCCGTCACTACCCCCATGAGCTAATACTGTACCAGCGACATGGGTTCCATGACCGTTTCTATCACTACAAGAGCCGTTAACAAGAGGAGATTTGGTTTGTGTGAAATCTTTACACTGTTCAGCTGAACCTGCTAAGTCAATATGGCTTGTGTATACACCAGTATCTAAAACAGCAACTTTAATTCCTGCACCACCTGATGTTTTTTGAACAGAGCTATCATTATAGATTGCTTGAATTCCCCAAGGAGTTTGGTCACTTGGAAGAGCTTGTGTAGATGCTCCAGGCTTTGCTTTTGCTTCTGTACGATCCTCGAGGCTTACCTCTTCAACCAATTCGATAGTAAGATTCTTGTTTTTAAGTAAAGCGTTGTACTGACTTTCGTTTACTGTTGTTGTAAACCCGTCATTTCCAAAGTCCCAGCGCGATCCGTACGTTTGTTTTGCTTTCACCTTTTCGCTCTGAGGTCCTTGGATGTACACTCGATAAGTATCCTTTGAAGCACTTTCCTGCTGGGCACCAAGTGCACCACTTGCAAATAATGATAGTCCCATTGCTGCGCTAATAAGCACAGATCCCAAAGTTCTTTTTTTCATGTATGAACTCCTTCCCGACTTAAAGGTTCAACCTGCGAGGTTGTAAGGTAAGTATAGTAATAATTTTCTAACAAAATCAATAGACTTATAGAGTTAGAAAGTTGGGAAAATTTTGTGATAA
>NZ_JAKFCQ010000215.1:0-38622 GCF_036676585.1 Robertmurraya sp. | reverse complement strand
TGTTGTAGACCCTGATACCTTTCAGTGGAAGGATGCAACTCCTGTTGGCCCGTTTAATATGATTCAATCTATTCATACTGGAATGGTAGAAGCAGCTAATATTATTTTCTTTGTTCTTATTATTGGAGGTTTTTTTGGCGTATTAAGTGCAACTGGAACCGTTGATGTATTAATCCAAACAATGGCCAATAAACTGACTAAACGTGAAAAGCTACTGATCCCGGTGATGATGTTATTCTTTGCTATAGGTGGGTCATTAATGGGGATGGCAGAAGAAACGCTCGCTTACATTCCACTACTCATCCCTTTAGCTTTAGCATTGGGTTTTGACACCATTACTGGTACAGCAATGGTGATATTAGGGGCTTCAGCAGGGTTTACAACAGCTGTGATGAATCCATTTACAGTAGGAATTGCTCAAGGAATTGCTGAGTTACCTATGTTTTCCGGAATGGGATATCGACTGATTCTGTTTGTGATTGTCTATCTTGTTTCTGTAGTATTTGTGTATCGGTACGCAATGAAGGTAAAGAAAAATCCTGAAATTGGATTCTATGGGAATTATTCAAAGGAAAGTGCATCAGATTTAGTGTCTACTTCTGTTAAGTTTACAGCGAAGCATAAATTTATTGTAACAGCCTTTCTTTTAAACTATGTGGTTTTGGCATTTGGGGTTATTAAATATCAATGGTATATCACAGAGATTGCTGCATTATTCGTAGCATTAACGGTTATTATTGGATTAATAGGGAGATTATCAGCTGATAAGCTAGTAAGCTCCTTTACAAGCGGTTCAGCGGCATTAATTGGAGGAGCGCTTGTTATTGGCTTATCTCGTGCTACGCTTGTTGTTTTAAATGAGGGTTCTATTGTTGACCCAATGTTGTATGGAATATCTGAAGCCATTAAAGATGTGCCGGCTTATTTAAGTGTAATTGGGATGTATAATTTTCAAGCTATCATTCATTTCGTTTTGGCATCTGGAAGTGGCCATGCAATGTTAACTATGCCTATTATGACACCGCTTGCTGATTTACTAGACATCACTAGACAAACCGCCGTGTTATCTTTTTCATTTGCAGATGGAATTGGAAATATTATTTTTCCAACAGCAGGTACATTAATGGCTGGTCTAGCTATCGCAGGTATTCCGTGGACAAAATGGGCTAAATGGGTGTTGCCATTAGTATTTATTCAATACTTGATTGGTTTAGTGGCTGTTGTAATTGCCTATTTTATTGGTTATGGGCCATTTTAGCTCATATGGACTGACAGTTAGGAGTGAAGAACTTTGTTAAAGTTATTAAAAAACGGAGAGGTCTATGCACCAAACTATCTTGGTGTAAGAGATATCCTCATTGCAGACGATAAAATTGCTTTTATAGAGGAGCAAATAAACACTCCTTCTTCTTTTGTCCCTATCGAAGTGATTGACGCATCTGGTCAACTTATCGTGCCTGGATTCATTGATTCTCATGTTCATATTATTGGTGGTGGAGGAGAAGGTGGATTCAAAACAAGAACCCCAGAAATTATGTTAACAGATATAACGATGTCTGGTGTAACAACCCTAGTTGGTGTACTTGGAACGGATGGAACAACCCGGAGAATGGAAAGCCTCCTAGCAAAGGCTCGAGCACTAGAAGAAGAAGGTGTGACCTGTTATATCCATACAGGTTCTTATCAAGTACCAGTCAAAACATTAACCTCTAGAATTGAAGACGATTTAATTCTAATCGACAAAATTATTGGTGTTGGAGAAGTGGCCATTTCTGATCACCGTTCCTCTCAGCCTACGTTTGAAGAAATGGTTAAAATTGCAACAGCAGCTAGAAATGGTGGGATCTTATCTGGAAAAGCTGGACTTATAGAAATCCATGTAGGGGATGGAGTGGAAAAACTATCATTGCTAGAAGAGATCATCGAGAAGACAGAAATTCCTGCTAGACATTTCCATCCTACTCATATTAATCGTAATAAGGAGTTATTTGATGCGGGTATTACGTATGCAAAGAAGGGTGGGTATGTCGACTTGACCACTAGCACCATTCCTCAATTTTTAGAAGAAGGAGAAGTGAAGTGTTCGACAGGATTAAGATTAATGCTCGAAAAAGACATCCCCATTAGCAGTATTACTTTTTCATCAGATGGGCAGGCAAGTCTTCCTTATTTTGATGAAAGGGGCGAATTTAAAGGGCTAAAAGTGGGGAAAACGGCTTCGTTATTCCGGGAGGTAAGGGATGCAGTAATAAATGAGAAAGTCCCTCTAGAGCAAGCAATTCAAGTGATTACATCAAATCCAGCACAAGTTCTCAAACTATCTCAAAAAGGGAATATTCAAAAAGGTAAGGATGCGGATCTTGTAATTCTAGATAAAGAAACTTTAACCATTCAAACGGTTATTGCAAAGGGTCAAATAATGGTGGCCCAAGGTTCTCCTTTAGTGAAAGGGACCTTTGAGTAAATTCCAAAAATAAACTTGTACCTAAGAAGGTAAGTAATTCGATTTTGAAGTACAAAATTAGAACTAACCTTGCTATTCAAACGGTAATTCACAGCAAATTACAGGCAATTTGATAAGCAAAAATGCTTGGAACATTATGTCTCCAAGCATTTTATACATTGTCTTCACTAAGTTTGAAAAATTAACGGAGAAATTCCGTTAATTTTGGGAAATACCAACATTTCCCGCAAAATAAGCGGAGTTTTTCCGCTTATATGAACTTAATCTTTAAATTTAGGTAAATATAGAGAAGTTAATCGGAATATTTCCGCTTATATCTGCTTTTTGAGCCCTACTATCCAGATTAACCGGAATTTCTCCGCCTACGAATTCCCATACCTCCTCGAAAAAGTCAACAATGAATAACAACAGTGTCTTTTCTTTCAGATAACTTGTCTTCCTCACTTGAATATCCAAACACCTACCTACCACTTTCAGCACATCAATCCCCAATAGTTTTTGTACTCGAAAACCCGACCCGTTACTAAGATGGCGCGGGTTTTTTGCTTCCTCTAATTAAGTAGTCTATCCTTTCAAATTTCCAAATACAATTAAAGGATGGGGATTTTTGTTTGTAGGAGGGAAGGACATGATAAAACTTTTAACCAGTGAAATACTTGATGCTCATACGAGGATAACCATCCAAGCTGCGGTGGACGCCATTCTTCAGGCTTCTCCAATGGATGAAGTGGTTTATGGGTATGTTATAGCAGTTTTGGATCAGACTTTGCCCTCTTCTATAAATCAAGGAGTAACGATCCCATTGTCAAAACAGACAGCTAACTTATTAGACATTGCTGCTATTCAACTATTGTACATAGAAAGAAAAGTGTATTTTTACCATACATGGGCATTTCCTAGGAAAGGGGTATTCTCTACTCTTTCACGTAATGAGAGACTAATGGCACTCAACTTGCTAGAAAGATTAGAAGTACCTTTGGAGAGCTTACCAGAACCTTTTACCAACAATCCAGGTTTAACACAAAGTATGAAGAATACTATAACCCAGCTAACGTTTTTGGGCTATTATTCGGAATGGACTGGATATGGCTCAACTCGATTTAACCGACATGAGTATAAACGTATCGAGTATTTTCCAATTGGGTGGATTCAAACAAAATACCCAGGACCAGCTTTTGGATATCGGAATCTTCGTGGTTTTTTATTAGGTGATCCGAAAAAAGGGGGAAATCTTCATGTCTAATCCAGATGTAATTGTCATTGGTGCAGGAGGTGGTGGAGCAGTTATAGCAAGAGAGCTTGGGGAAAAGGGTCTAAAGGTGTTAATTATAGAAGCAGGCCCATGGTATGGAAATCAAAAGTGGCCAAATCCAAATCTTTATTCTTGTGCAAAAGAAAGTTCCGATAAAAATGATTTAGATATATCTCTTTATAGGCAACAAATGAACAAGTATGAAGATAACATGAATAATTTGGTTACAGGTAGATTTCGATGGGGACCAGCAAATAGAGAGCGGGCACCATGGGTTCGCTTATCACCACATAAGCAAATTATATGGCAAAGTGCGGGTGTGGGAGGGTCCACACAGCATTATACAGCTAATTCTCCTCGTGCTTTTCCATCAGCTATTGACGAAGTATGGCCTCTTTCCTATCGAGAACTCATTCCTTATTATGAAAAGGTAGAAGCCACATTACCGGTTTCCTTTGCACCAACAACCGCAAAGGAAGAATTATTTTATTTCGGAGCAAAAAGAGCGGGCTGGCAGCTTAATTCCACCTTAAATGTTACAAGTCCGGGCTATCGACCACAGCCCAATGCGATCTTACCTATAAATAAAAATCTTAACAATGTAAATGTTTCACTTGAACAATTATCGAGGATGGAAGGATGTACCCTTTGTGGACATTGTATCAATGGCTGCCCACATGGACCTTCAGTAGATAAGGTTGCAAAGAGATCAACAACAGTTAGTTACATCCCTTTGGCTTTGAGTACGGGTAATGTCACGATTAGACCTAATTCATTTACAATAAAAATCTTAACAGATACCAGTTGTTCACGAGAGTTACAGGCGACTGGAGTCCGTATTAGGGATACATGGACAGGAGAAGAGGAAGAACTAAGAGCAAAGGTGGTTGTTCTTGCTGGAGGTAGCATAGAGAGCCCGCGACTTTGGTTAAATTCTAATCTCCCACAAAATCCATGGGTCGGAAAAGGGTTAACGAACCATTATATGGACTGGGTAACTGGAATCTTTAATGAAAAAGACCTTATGTCTATCTTAGGCGAGCCGGATATCAATCCTTTTATTGGACATACATGTGGTGCAAGACTCGATTTTCCTGGCTTAGGTTCGATGCAAACGGCCGGTATGAGCCCAGGACTAACAGCTTCTCTTTCCTATGGAATTAGTCAATCTGGGTGGAGTATCTATCAAAAGGAACAGTCGAACTGGGAATTTCATAATCAAATTGTTGGAAGCAAATTAAAAGATTTAATGTTAAATTATAAAAAAACGTTGAATATACTAATCATTACAGACGATGAGGTTGATCATAGAAATGGATTGAACCTCCATCCTACCATTAGTGATGAACATGGTCCTATACCTATCCTAAGCTATATTCCTACAAAAAAATCTATAAAAAATAGAAAAGAATTAATGAAAATGGCTATTCATATTTTGCATAAAGCTGGGGCGAAACAAATGATCTCATCTAACTGGCCAGCAGGAATCATGATTCATTTGGAAAGTACAATGAGAATGGGGTTTGTAGTTGATTCTAATTGTGAAGCTTACCAGGTAAAACAGTTATTTATCGCTGATAATAGTGTTCATTATAACGGTTTAGGTGGAGTAAACCCCACTCTTACCACGCAGGCATTAGCGACACGTACAGCTGAAAAACTATTTGAGAAATATTTCAATTAGTATGATTACTAAATGAATGGTCATGATACTACTATAGGAAATGACATGCCTGGAGGGGTTATCAGATGAATCTTTTTGAGATGATTCATGACGCATTCGAACCATTTTTAGATGGTGAAAAAAAGCCTTTAAATGTAATGGAAGTCACGAATTTATGGTTTTTCTTATTAGGTACGGAAACTACGTTGCGTAATCAGGAAATTGGGTACAACCTCGCTCAGGATGAGGAACTTAAAAGAATCATCTTAGATATAAAGGATAATTTACATATTCCAATTAGAGATGAAATAAGAGAATTCTTAGTTAAAGAAGGAGTCCCAATCCCAAAAAGTACACCTGAGAAACCAGTAGGGGACTTTCGTGATATACCTGAGGGTGCCAAATTAAATGATGAAGAGTTAGCTAACTTAATGTCATATAACTTAGCAAGTGGTGTCGCATACGCTGCAAGAGGCCTTACGGAGTCCATACGGGCAGACGTTGGGTTACTTTTTTCAAAGATTATTATGAAAAAGACACTTTCAGGGCTACAAGTAAAACAATACCTAGAGCAAAAGGAATGGCTGCGCATTCCTCCCTATTACAAATCATAACTACAAAATGTGATTAGGTCTTACTTAAAGTAGGACCTTTTTAAAATTTAAGGGATGCTTATTAGTTCATTTCCTTTGTTTACAAAAGTCGTATACACGTTTACTTAATGTAAACAACTTGTGTACATTTGTGTTTACATGTATACAAACGTGTATACATCCCGTTTTAATCATATGTATACGGATTTGTAGTGGTTGTTTACAATTATGTTTACAAAAAGCCCTTTGTTTACAAGGTGTTTACAGGTTTACAATTTCATTTCTTTTTAGTAAGGTTCATTGAATAATCTAGTAATCTCCTATACCCTTTAATAGAAAGATACATAAAAGTGATCAGCAACTAAGAGCTATAAATCTATTAAATGAGAAGGGATGATCTATTATGTCAAACTCTAGAATTGCAGCAGTAGATGTTGGAAATGACTCGATTAAAGCAATCTTTGGGGAGATGGAATATGAAATTAATATTCCTAATATTGTTGCCAGGGATACAGAGGATCGGCCGGTCATTGGAATAGAGGAACTGGATAGTAAAAATCCCTTTGATGGCATTCATATTAAGGTTCATTCTCCTGCCTTAAAAGACAATAATGCCATTTATCGAGTAGGAAACCTTGCAACGAAAAGTAGCAATGCCACAGAATTGGACCCAGGAAGTAGTAAATCAGAAGAAGATCAAACGTTGGTCATGCTGTTTGCGACCTTGGCATTGGATGCTGTGAAAGAAGAGAATACGGGTATTTTTCCGAGATTAAAACAAGTGGTTGATGCGAATTACACGCTTGGTACAGGTCTTCCACTACGTGAGGTGAAGGAAGGAAAGGATGCGGGGTACCGTTCGAAATTAGTCGGTTCTGTCCACCAAGTAGAATTTCTTGTTACACCTAAGTATCAAGGGTTAAAAGTAAATATTAAATTTAATGAAGTGAAAATATATCCAGAAGGTTTTGCGGCTTATATTAATCTTGTGATGGATACCCAGCTAAAGATTATTAATAAGGATTTAATAGATAAAAGAATTCTTATTCAGGACATCGGGGGACTTTCCACAGATATTGCAGTGATTAAAAATCGTAATGTCGACGATGATAAGGCACAAGGGTTCAATCTAGGTGTATCTGAATCTCTAGAAGCCATAAGAGAAGAAATAAGAACAAAACATGGGGTGGAATTAGATAGCCGTCGTGATGTCGTAGAAATTATCACCAGAAAAAATGATCGTAATCATATTATGGTGAAAGGAAGTCGTACGAGTGTTCATGACATAACGGATCGTATCTTACTGGAGTTAGCCAAAAAACAATACCGTTTGTTGAGGAATATTTGGCAAAAGAACTCTCAAACGGAAATCTGTTATTTTGTTGGTGGCGGCGCTCATGTATTAAAGGATTATATTAAAACGCTAAATAATAATTTAGATGGTTACAATATTGAATTTTTTGAAGATGAAAAAGAGAGTATTTGGATGATGGCCAATGCCTATTACAAGCTTATTACGGATTATGTAAGAAAAGTTGAAAAGCCAAAGAAAGCTCAAGAACCAGTTAAGAATTCATAGGTGATGATATGAAAAAATCAGCTTCCAATGAAGTGAAGAGGGGCCAAGCAATCTCCTTTCGAATTCCATCTGATACGCCAGATCATTTATTAAAGTATTTACAAAAGTTGAAGGAAACCGAAAGAAGAAATTTTTCTAGTAAAATAGCTGAATTTGTCATGCAGGGAGTTAGCCAGTCTTCGTCCAGGGAGCAGGAAACAATCACGATTCCCATTCCTCATAAATTAAGCAAATCCCAACGAAACTGGTTAAAGCATGAGCATTCAGAGGCTTTGCTTGGAAGTATCATGTACCAGCTGTTAACAGATCCTGTTCGAGCAACTGCATTGCTCGCGTCCTTAAATAGTAATGCTCTAGATATCTCTGAAGCACTATATTTACAGGAGGAGGATTCTAATCTTGATGAGCATTTCATTGAGCCTATCCCTGAAATAGCCGTTTCAAAAGAGCTAGAGGCGTCAGAAGACGATCTGGATGCCTTTAGTTGGGAAGGTATCAGCCAGGAAGAACCAGAAACAACAGACGAGGACCACGACCACGAGAATGACCTTGATAGTCTTTTAGGTGATTTTCTTTCAAAAATGAATAAATAGAATATCTGATCCCTTTGTCTAATTCGAGATGAAGGGATTATTTATTTTCCTAAAAAAATTTCCCAGGAAGTATTAACAACCTTATGCTACTCGAATGATTATATTTATCTTGTAATATACTTACTTTGTGTATTAAGATTTCGATAATTAGTAAGGTTCATTGTATGTAGGAGGAGATACAAGTGAAGCCATTTTTAATTATTACTCAAATTCTTTATGTCCTATCTTTACTGCCTTGGTTTGTCATTTGGGGTATGTCTTTTATGAGTTTTGATGCCGGCATTGGTTTCTATAATTCTTTATTTGTCCTTATTATTACCTTATATCCGGTGGCGGTCATTGTTAGCTCGATTCTTTCTTGGGTATTCCATCGAAAAAGAAAGAAGCTTTCCGTTATTCTTAATTTGATTCCGATGGTATGGGTCATTGCCTTTGCTGTATTAATGTTATGGAATAGCTAAAAACAAAAGGCCCCTTATAAAGGGGTCTCTTAACGTATGGCAGGGATTTTTATTTTGACAAGAAATTCTCCTTCTTTACACGTAAAGTCTAGGAGGCCTAAGTGTTCTTTTACAATATCATGAATGATTTTGGTTCCTAATCCTTCGTGACCTTTTCCCTTGGTTGTATTCCCGTAGGCTATATAAAGTTCATCCAATATATGATTAGGAATGGGGAGGGTATTGTTTCTGCAATTTAGAATATAAAGGCCACTTCTTTTATAAAACTGTATGGTAACTTGTGTGGGCATGTTATGTTCCTGCTGCCAAGCTATACTAGCATCAATGCTATTGGATAAAAGGTTCCCAATCAGAGCTACCGCTTCTTTATCAGCGATAGGCAGGGTGGATAGAGGGAGATCAAAATCGTAAATGATTTCAATATGATGTGTCTGGGCCCTCTTATACATGGAATGAAGAACTCCAGCTACTGCTCCTCGTTCGCCCTTTATAGAAAGATTCGTTTGTTTATAGCTTCCAACCATATCATCAAGATAGTTCTTCGCTTCCTCTATTTGGTTGTTCTCAACCATAAAATGCACAGAGGAAACGTGTTTTAAGAAGTCATGGCGTTCTTCTCTAACGACACGGAATGTTTCGTTTAATTGGTTATATTGTTCATGTAACTGGAGGAGGTCAATCTTTCCCTTTTCTATTATCCTACCAGCTATAAAACGAATCCCTTCAATACCTATAAACAGAAAGATAGTAACTAGATGGACTAAAAATGACTGCTGAGAAAAATATAAAAATAGTAATACTAGCTGAAGTACAAAGATAAAAATATTTAGGATGTTTCCTAAGTGGGACAAGTTCAAAAATGCCTTTTTATATAGAAGGTAACTTAGGAAACCAAGTATAAGAATAAGCAGGTAAACGGGTATGTTAAGCGTTAAAAACGAAAGCAATGAATAGATATGTATGCCTGCCAGCAGGGCAATAAACGTCCAGTAAATAAAATTCAATTTCAACATATGCACCCCTAAAAATAATGCTCCTGCAAATAACTAACCTTCTCCTTTGTAATCATGGCTTGAGCTTCTAACCCCTCAAAGCTTACAATATATGAATTTTTCGCATAGAGAGAGAAATTTTTTACATAATGGATGTTAATAATAAAGGATCTGTGTGACCTGAGGAAATCTCTTTCTCGTAATTCTCCTTCTAGTTCATTCAGAGTGAGATATGTTTTTATTTCATCTGTTTTCGTGTAGATCGTTGTTGATCTTCCAGAACGTTCGATAAAGACAATATCTTTCTTCTGGATAATATGAATATCGTTTTGCTGTTTAATATAAAGTCTTCCAATAATTTCAGTAGACTTCGTTTTCTCTTTTAACCGTTCGATGGATTGAATAAGCCGTTCACGTGTATATGGCTTCATAATGTAATCATGTACATTTAGTTCAAACGCATGAACAGCATACCCGCTGTTTCCGGTAACAAATATAACGGAAATATTAAGTGCATGAGAATGAATAATATCAGCAAGCTCGTAGCCTGATAAATTAGGCATTTCAATATCAGCAATTAGCAAATCTATTTCCTCTTTTTTAATTGATTCATAGGCCACCTTAGCAGATATAGTAGAAAAGATAATTTCTACTCCCTCGATGCCGGAAACAATTCCAATTAGCTTTTCAAGATCAATGAATCGATCATCCACTAAACCTACTCTCATACTCATCTCTCCATGTTTTCTTGCACAAAATTGTACGTGTATGATGTTTATTTTATCATCTCTAAGGGTAATTTTGGCATTTTAACGACAGAAAAAGGAATATTCACGACATAGTTAAAGAATTTATGTAAGCTTCTTTGTAGAATGAACATATGAAATCGAGACATTGGAGTGAAAAATATGATCGAAATCCAACAAGTCACAAAGAAGTTTGAAGGAAAAAAAACATCAGTAACAGCATTAAAGCATGTTTCACTGTCAGTTAAGGAAGGGCAAGTGGTAGGGCTTCTTGGAGAAAATGGAGCTGGAAAGACAACACTATTACGAACGATTGCTACACTTCTTGAGCCTACAGAAGGAAAAGTAAGTGTGTGTGGATACGATACAAAAAGCAGTGGCAATGAAGTGAAGAAGAGGATTGGGGTTCTTTTTGGAGGTGAAACCGGGTTATATGAACGATTGACGGCCCGTGAAAATCTAGAGTATTTTGCTATGCTGTATGGGTTAAGTCGGCACGAAACAAAGGTGCGTATCGATGAACTGGCCAGGATGTTTGGAATGAGAGACTACCTAGATAGAAAAGTAGGCGGTTTTTCAAAAGGAATGCGTCAAAAGGTAGCCATCTCTAGGACGTTACTTCATGATCCTGAAATTATCCTATTTGATGAGCCAACGACAGGGCTTGATATCACATCTTCGAATGTATTCCGCCAGCTTGTCCACCAGCTAAAGCATAAAGGGAAGACGATTATCTTTTCAAGTCATATTATGGAGGAAGTTTCTATGCTATGTGACTCTGTGGCGATGATGCATATGGGTGAGCTTATTTATCATGGTAATATTGAAGACTTATACAAATCAGAAGGTAGTCGTGATTTGAATTATATTTTTATGAGTAAGTTAGTAAGGGGGAACAATCACCATGCTTCTTAATATCTATTTGAAAGAAATGAAAGATAGCTTTCGAGATAGACGGACATTATTGTTAACTGTATTTCTACCAATTATTATGATGACAGGATTAACCTTGTTTTATGAGAACATGGTTTCAGATGGGGAAGGGGAAGAATATAAGCTTGCAGTGGAGAATAGTATTACACCTGAAGTAGAAAGTATCTTTGTTCCTTTTGAAAATATTAGTCTGTTGAAATCTGATAACCCAGAAAAGACGGTAGAGAGTGGAGAAGCTCAGGGAGCTCTAATTGTGAGCTCTGGGTTTTTGAACTCTATAGAAAATGGGGAAGATGCAAAGCTCACATTAATTGGGGATTCATTCAGTCAAAACTCAACTATTTTAATGGGCATGGTTACAGAAGCCCTTGATCATTATGAAAAGCAGATTATAGCAAACCGACTTGAAGCAGAGGGAGCAAATTTAGATCTTGTGCATCCATTTCAAGTTGAGCAAAGAGAAATTTCAGAAGAGGACCCTAGTATTGATCTTCTTGCCATGCTAATTCCACTAATATTATCGATAGCTATTGGGGTAGGGTCAGCTCCAGCTGCAGCTGATTTATTTGCTGGAGAAAAAGAAAAGAAGACCATGGAAGCCCTTTTGATGACACCAGTAAATCGAGCTACCTTGTTATTATCCAAATGGTTAACCATCTCTTCCATTGGAGCAATCATTGGTTTTGTTACGTTAATTGTAGTGAGTTTGGAGATATTTTTCCTAACCGAACATCTTAAGAAAGCAGTTTCTTTTGGTGATAACATGCCGATAATTATTAGCGTATGTGTACTCGTTATCATCGTCTATGCAATGTTTTCCGCCTCTCTACTAATGTTAACGAGTATTATTGGAAAAACAGTAAAAGAAGCTCAAAGCTATAGTTCCCCGATTATGATGATTGCCGTCTTTCCTGTTATGATTACGACGGGAATCGGTATAAATGAATTTGGGTTTCATCATTTTGCTATCCCAGTACTTAATCTGTTTAGCTTACTGAAGGAATTATTATTCGGTATTGTAGATTATGAACATATTCTTGTGTCCCTAGGAAGCAATCTTCTCCTCTTAGCAATCGTCTTTATTGTTTGTAGAATCCTCTTCCTTAAGGATAAATGGGTAATGAATTAAAATAAGAAGGACGATCATGAGCACATCCCTCATCATGATCGTCCTTTTCGATTTATCATCGTATTTGTCCGTTACCAGACATCATAAATTTCACTGTTGTTAAGGCAGGTAAGCCCATTGGTCCGCGAGCATGTAGCTTTTGAGTAGAAATTCCTATCTCTGCTCCAAATCCAAGTGCTCCGCCATCCGTAAACCGTGTGGATGCATTATGGTATATAGCTGATGCATCTACTAAACTCATAAATTTTTTCGCTGTTTCTTTATTCTCGGTTACAATTGCTTCGGAATGCTTGGTTCCGTATACTTCAATATGGTCAATTGCTTCTTCAACGTTGTTAACGGTTTTGACGGCTAAGTCTAAGCTTAAATATTCGTTTGCCCAATCTTCCTCCGTCGCTGGGACGGCATTTGGTATATAGGTTTGAGCCGTTTTATCGCCATGAATGATAATTCCATGTTTATTGAAAATCTCAACAAGATGACTCTTGTTTTTGGTAAGCCAATCTTTATGAATAATGGCTGTCTCTAACGCATTACATACAGCAGGACGGTCCGTTTTCGCATTAATGAGTATGTTTAATGCTTTATCAACATCTGCTTCAACATCAATGTATAAGTGGCAGTTTCCAACGCCAGTTTCGAGTACAGGAACGGTTGCTTGATTCACCACCGCGTTTATAAGAGAAGCTCCACCTCTAGGAATGAGCACATCGATATGTTGCTTCATAGTGAAAAGCTGCTGAGTAGCTTCGCGATTTGTACTTGCGATGAATTGAACAGCCTCTTTTGGAACCAAGGTGTGATTAAGTGCTTCATGCATGACGTGAACGATTGCTTGGTTTGATGATAAAGCAGATGATCCGCCTTTTAAGACAATAGCATTTCCCGATTTGAGGGCAAGACCGGTGGCATCAACGGTCACATTTGGACGTGCCTCATAGATCATTCCTATAACACCTAATGGAACGGTTACTTTTTCAACCAATAAACCATTGTCTAATGTCCAACTTGATAGAATCTTCCCCGTTGGATCCTCTAGAGTAGCTACTTGTCGTAGACCTTCAGCAAATTCCAATACTCTTTCTTTAGAGAGGGCCAGACGATCCATGTAGGCGACTTCATAGCCTTTTGCTCGCCCCGCATCTAAGTCTAGCTTATTTGCCTCTAAAATCACTTCGGTCTTTGTTACTAACGCGTCGGCTAGAACATGCAAAACTGTATTTTTTTCAGAAGTTGATAATTGGCTAAGGACTTTTGCTGCTTTTTTTGCAGCAATGGCTTGCGCTTCAACATTTGTGAGTTCCTTTGTTACTGACATGTTATTCCTCCTTTTATATGACAACAGGCAGTGATAGTTCTAATTCACACACAAAGTGTTCGAATTGAACAACCTCATCATTCCTCAATTCTTTACCTATAGATTTCATAATCAGCTCAAGTTCTTCAGTTGAATAATTCACTACACCTAATCCAACTCTTTCGCTCTGGTGATCTAGGATTCGAATAACAGAACCTTTTTCAAACCGTCCGTTCACCTTCTCAATATGGGAAGATAGAATGCTCTGTTTACACTCAACAATGGAGAGCTTTCCTTGTTCGTTTATGAAAATTTCTCCCTTTGGACCAGAGTGAAAGGCAATCCATTGTTTCTTTTGATCTAAGTTGACCGTCTCGGTAGAAACTTCGAAATAAGTCCCTTTGGCGGTACCTTGAACGGCATCATTTAATATATTTGAAATGGTTGCTTTACCAAGAAACGTACTAATACCTGAAGCCATAGCAATCTTCACTGCATCAATCTTAGACTTCATTCCTCCTGTTCCAACAACACTTCCTGAACCACCTGCACCTTGTTCAATTTCAGGTGTAATTTCGTATACTTTTTCTAGAAGTTTGGCATGTTCATTTTTGCGAGGATCTGAATCGTAAAGGCCATCTATATCAGATAAAATGATCAATTGGTCAGCTTCAATTAAACCAGCTACTTTAGCAGATAAAGTATCATTATCACCAAACTTCAACCTGTCGACTGTAACGGTGTCGTTTTCATTAACAATAGGAATAATTCCTCGTTCTAATAATACATTCAGTGTGTTTCGAACATTGTGATACCGGGTTTCATCGGAAAAATCACTACGTGTAATTAATATCTGTGAGGCAATATAGCCGTGGGATAGGAAAATCTCTGAATAGGCTTCAATTAATAATCCTTGGCCAATAGAGGCAGCCGCTTGTTTCTCTGGGAGAGAAGTGGGGCGGTTAATGCAGCCTAGTTTACGATATCCAGCCGCGACAGCTCCGGAGGATACAAATACAATTTCATGACCAGCATCCTTTAAGAGAGCAATTTCATCTGCTAGCTTTTCAAGTTTTCGCCGACTAATTTCTCCATGTCGACTGGTTAAAGAACTGCTTCCTACTTTTATTACAACCCGCTTCTTACTGTTATCAAGGGTCGTCATTTTATCACTCCTGAGACCAATTTATCTATCTTTACTTATTTGTGGTGGATCTAACTAAAAGACTTTCTTTTATCTGCTCGCTAATTTCTTTTGAACGTTTGGCAGCAAACTCGACGGCTTTAGCTATTGCTTTTCCACCGCCATTCACATCTAGTGCTTGTAGGCCAGCAGCTGTGGTGCCATTAGGGGAGGTCACTTTTTCTCTCAAAACAGCAGGTGTTTCATCTTGTTCTTGAACCATTTTTGCAGCTCCGACAATCGTTTGAGCGATAATTTGTCTCGTGGTTTCTAAATCAAAGCCAGATTTTGCTCCTTGCTGTTCCATATGCTCCATTAAGTAATAGAAATAGGCCGGGCCACTTCCCGCAAGCCCTGTAAAAATATCCATATTTTTCTCTTCGATTTGAAAGACGGAACCAATGCAATTGAGTAATTCTTTCGTTTCAAGTACGTGATTTTCTGCTGTTTTATGACCTGGGGATAGGGCAGTAGCGGATTCACCGATTGCACTTGATGTATTCGGCATCACTCGAACTACTTGCTGGTCATCATGAAGGTTTTGTTCTAGGTATGTTGTTGTAATTCCAGCTAGGACTGACAATATGAGTTGGTTAGGTTTAATTTGCTGTTTTAAATAGCTTAATGCTTGATCCACATCTTTTGGTTTCATTGCCAATATAAAAATATCTATTTGGTCAAACGGTAAATGTTCAAGCTTCATTCCTTTAATTCCATACTTCACTTCAAGTGCAGCTAATCTTTGTTTATTCGAGCGGTTTGTAGCAATAATATTTTCTGCTGGGATCTTTTCCGATAAAACAAATCCAGCAATCATTGCTTCTGCCATTGAACCTGCACCTATAAAGCAAAGAGTCTTATTGTGTATCATCTCATCTCTCCAATAGCGTTCGTATTTTTGTTCGTAATGTATCTCAGAATTTAATACTAACACGATGATTTTCATATTCAAGGAGTTCAAGAAATGTTAGGAGCATTTCTTCCAATTAGTAAGTGTAAGCGTTACCATTAGAAGTTGTAGCCTCGAGAAAGCGTCTCAGCATGATATAAAGCGTCTCAGTCGTAAATATCAAGATTATTCTGATATAGAAGGGTGGGTGTTTCTGGATAAACGAACATGAAAAAGCTCTCAAGAGAACGTAATCTCCTGAGAGCAAGGGTGTTAGTTTACTCTTTGAATTCTTCCTTCAGACTTGTAGTCAATAGGGGAAGTTAATGATTTAACAAACTGTACAGTCGCATCTAAATCCACATCTCCCACTTCCATATCGGTAGAAAGCTTACCAATGCTTGTGCTGATATTGCCGTACATATAGTTGTTTACAACCACACTATATTCTTTAGCTGGGTCAATTGGAGTTCCATCTGGTAAAGTGATATCCACGACTTTTCCTGTTTTTGAAGCATCGTCATATGTGTACGTATACTTGAATCCAGAGATATGGTAGTCAAGACCTCTTGCTGTAATTTGCTCATCTAGGATGACGCGTAAATCTTCACCACTTAGATTCACTTTGTTCAGTACATTACCAAAAGGCTGAATAGCGAATAGATCACCGTACGTGACTTCACCTGCTTCAAGAGGAGAGCGAACTCCACCACCGTTCATTAACGCAAAGTCAGAATCCATTGCCTCTTTCATGCCATCGGCGATTAAGTTACCTAGAGGCAGATCACTATATTGACTAGCAATAGTTGGGTATCCTTTTTCAAGGGTAGTAAGAGATTGTCCAACCACCTGTGCTTTAATAGGTTCTACTTTTTCCTTATACTTGTTCATGATTGAAGCAACTTCCGGATCCGGAGTGTATTTATCTTGGTAAACTGTTTTAATTTCAGCTGATTTTTTGAAAATATCTCCTGTGAAGGGATCAATTTCAAGTTCCACATCAGAGAAAGCAGAGCCATAAGAATAAGCTTGTACAATCAGTTTATTATCAACGACACGGTTTACTTTCACATGGTTGTGAGCAGCAAAAATGACGTCTACCTCATCATTCACTTGTTCTGCGATTTTACTAGCATCATAGGAATCTGTATAGCCTGTTTGTGTAGCTGGGTTATGTGCAAGAACAACAATCGATTCTACATCTTGAGCTTTTAATTCAGCTGTGTACTTGTTAATAGCTTCTACTTCATCCGTAATTTGAAGAGTCTCATTGCCTTTTCTAACAATCATAGAAGGAGTTTCTTGAGTAACAACCCCGATAACACCAATCTTTTGTCCACCCGTCTCAAGCACAGTATATGGTTCAGTAATTAACTTACCGTCTCTCGTATCATAAGCATTTGCTGCCACAAGAGGGAAGTTGATCCCGTCATAACCAGGGTTACCGTTTGGATGGTCTCCACCATTGATGATACGTTTTAATTCATCAATTCCTTCATCAAACTCATGGTTTCCTAGAGTACCAGCATCAAAGCCGATTGCTTCTAGTACTTCAATGGTTGGTTCATCTTGGAAAAGAGCCGAAATAAGAGGGCTGCCTCCAATCATATCTCCAGCATGCATGATTAATGTATTAGGGTTAGTAGCCTCTTCTTGCTTTAACGCACCAGCAGTATATTCAATTTGTCCAGCCAAAGATGTACCAACTTTTGTAACAGTGTCTAACTGACCGTGTAAGTCATTTACACCTAAAAGCTGAACCTTAACAGCCCGATTTAGGTCAATATTGAAGATACCAAATCCTTTTGAATCAGTGTTACCAGTGTAAGAGAATGGGCTATTTTCACCAATATACTGTTCTGCCTTGGGTGAAGTTGTAAATGTTACATTCACATCACCTGAAATAGGAGCGATTGACCAGTTGTTATCGGCAGTTGGTGTAATTACTTTTTCTTCAGAAATATAATCCATTAAAATCTGACGGTTTTCATCCGCAGAATCAACGACTAATTCACTACCCTTTAGTCCTGGGAAGTTACCGCCACCACCAGCACGGTAGTTGTTAGTCACAACGATAAAGTCCTGCTCAGGGTCTACTGGTTCACCGTTGTACTCTAGGTTTACAACACGACTAGATTCAGGGTTTAATAGAGAACCATTTGTTGCATACTTAGCAGGTTGTGTTACATCAATTTGATAAGTAACACCATCAATGACATCAAAGTTATAAACTGGGAAAGCTGGATTTAATAGTTCTTGGGCAGTTGTTTTACTAGGATCAATTTGATTAAATTTACCTGCAGTCATCTCAATCCATTCCTTAACAACTGAACCTTTTACTTTCACTGCTTTTAATGTGTTGTCGTAAAGGTATAAGTCACCAGCGCTACGAATCGTTAAGTCGCCTTGCTTAATTTCTGTATACTCTTCAACACCATTTCGTCCTGCTTTAAACGGCGCACCAACAGAAAGGATAGGAAGGTCTTTTAATTCTGGTTTATTTAGACCAATATACTTTTCTACATACCATTTTTGTGCGTTTGTAACCACTTGGATAGATGGGTCATCTTGCACAAGGGCAAAATAACTGTAAATATCGTCAGTTGTTTCACCAATTGGTGTGTTTACATAGTCAATCGTAGCATCGTGAACATCTTTTACAGCATCAACGATTGCCTGATCTGGTTGAACGGTATCAATGGCTCTAGTAGAGGATTGAGAGTTTGCTACTGACCATTTTCCTTTTACCTTTTGTAGGGTAAGGTCGATAATACCTAAAGCTCCACCGCCGTAACCAGCTTGCACAGCAGCTACGCCATTAATGGTTCCCTTCGCATTGTCTACGCCAGGTAGAGGTTGTCCATCAGCACCTTTGAATAATGCATCTAGTGAACTAACATCTTTTGCAGGAAATACTTTATGAGTGTGTGAGAAGGTAATGGCATCAATTCCTTCTACCTTACTTAGTGCATAAACCGTATCTTCTGTGTTTGTTTCATTGCCGCTAAAGCCAGAGTGAGCCATTGCAACAATTACATCAGCTCCTTCTTCCTTCATCATTGGAACAAAACGTTCGGCAGATTCTACGACATTCTTTGTAATAACTTTTCCATCAAGATTGGCTTTATCCCATTCGTTGATTTGAGGTGGAACAAATCCGATATAACCAATTTTAATAACAGCTGTTTTGCCGTTTTCATCCGTTACTTTTTTCTCAATAATCTTATAAGGGGTATATTTATTTACATCGTTGGTTGGATCGCTATCATGATCATCTACATAAACGTTCGCATTAACGAACGAGAAGTCCGCATCATCATATACTTCATCAAGATAGTCTAAACCATAGTTAAACTCATGGTTTCCAAGGGTTGCCATGTCATAACCCATTAAGTTCATTGCTTTAATAGCTGGGTGAACCTCTCCGTCCTCTAAAGGATCAATCTTGGCTTTGTACGTTCCAAGAGGAGTCCCTTGAATTAGGTCACCATTGTCTACTAGTACAGAGTTATCTGCCTGTGCTCGTGCTTCTTTTACAAGTGTCGCAGTTTTTGCCAAACCTAACTTTGGAGCGGTTGCATTCTTGTAATAATCAAAGTCTAATAGATTCGTATGAATATCAGTTGTTTCCATGATACGAAGTTCAACTTCTGATTGAACTTTGTCAACGGAAGGCTTTGCTGCAAGTACATTGGTTGGTATTAATGGTGCTGCAATCATGCTGAGAGCAAGTGTGCTAGATAAAATCTTATTACCTTTCTTTTTGCTTTGCAGTTTCATTCGATCCATCCATCCTTATCGTCTTATTGAGATATTTAGGGTCTCTAAGATAAAATATAGCATGGCTAATATTAAGTTGGTGTTAAAAAATTACTAAGTTTAATAAGTTGAATAGATAGACCTAATGTGCAGAAAAATCGACAAATTTCACGTGGTCTTTTCTACCTCTGATATATAGATTAGTATAGGTATAATTACATGAATGATCAATTTTGGAAGAGATTAACAGGGTGAAGTTGTTCTCTAAAAAGAAAAATTTAACAAAGGCGAATAGGATAAATATCCTTGACGAATATATGGATAAAAATTATAATATTCTGCAAAGAAATGATGAACGAAGAAGCGATGAGAGGAATTAGTACATCTTGTACATGTGTGAAGAGAGTGGGGTCCTAGGCTGAGAGTCCCTGCCACCGCTGACAGATAGAACCTGTCCTTGAGCAGTTAGCAAAAACTAACCGTTTCCCCTCGTTACGGGGTTTTGAGAGGCAGCCTTTTTAGGTTGCTAAAAAGGTGGTACCGCGGATAAACTCTTCCGTCCTTTTAAGGATGGAGGAGTTTTTTTATTTAGACGGACAATTTTAAAGAATGAGGGATGGAAGTGGCCAAACAGCGCATTGTTGTAAAAATCGGGAGTAGTTCGTTAACGAATACGCAAGGTGGTCTATCAAAGAATAAGATCGCAGAGCATGTGGCTGCACTGTCAAAGCTGAAGAAGGAAGGAAACGAAGTGATTCTTATTTCTTCAGGAGCAGTGGCTGCAGGGTTTTCAGTTTTAGGATATCAGACAAGACCTGTGACCATTGCTGGTAAGCAAGCGGCTGCCGCTGTGGGTCAGGGCTTACTCATGCAAAGCTACTTTGAAGAGTTTCAAAAAGAAGGAATTGTATCAGCACAGCTTCTTCTAACAAGAAATGATTTTTCCCAACAAGAACAATACAATAATGCCTATTCCACATTATCTGAACTATTAAAACGTGGGGTCATACCAATTATTAATGAAAATGATTCGGTTGCGGTAGATGAACTAACATTTGGTGATAACGACATGCTTTCTGCTTTGGTTAGTGGATTAATTCATGCCGATATGCTCATTATTCTTACAGATATAAATGGTTTGTATGACGGAAATCCACGCAAAGACCCGAACGCCAAAAAGTATAATTTTCTCCCTGAGGTTACAGAGGATGTATTAGAGGTTGCTGGAGGTTCTGGTTCAAAGGTCGGTACAGGTGGGATGCGTTCTAAGCTTGAGGCAGCAAAAACGGCTTTATCTGTCGGTGTGAAGGTGTTTATAGGCAAGGGTGAAGGAACGGATAAGCTAATAGATATCGTTACTGGTAAGGGTGATGGCACCTATATTGGCTATAACCTAGGGACTTCATTAAAAAGTAAGAAACAGTGGATAGGGATTCACTCACATATTGCCGGGCGAATTGATATTGATTCAGGGGCTGAACATGCCGTCATTCATCAAGGGAAAAGCCTTTTGCCAGCAGGGGTAAAAAAAGTTGACGGTTCCTTTACACGTGGTGATGTGGTAGAGGTATGGAATGAAAAAGGAGAGTTAATTGGAAAAGGACAAATCAATTATACAGTTGATGAGCTATCCAAAATTAAAGGACTTTCTAGTAAAGAAGCAAATATAGTAAATATGCATAATCGAATTGAAGTCATTCACAGAGATAACTGGGTTACTTTTACAAAGGAGAGGAAACAGAGATGACAGAATTATTAGAAAAGGCACGTCTGGCAAGCACGCTAGCAACTAGCTTAGCTCTTTGTACCACCAAGCAGAAAAACGATGCACTGCTCCTTATTGCCAATCAGTTAGTAGAGGATATCCCTTTTATTTTACAAGAAAATAAGAAGGATCTTGAGGCTGGAAAGCAAAGCGGGATGGGAGATCACTTACTCGATCGTCTCCAATTAACAGAAGAACGTATTCTAGACATGGCAGAAGGAGTAAGACAAGTAGCTACCTTACCAGATCCTGTAGGAGAGATTCTGGAGGGATGGGATCGCCCAAATGGTCTTCATATTGAGAAGGTCCGTGTTCCTCTTGGAGTGGTCGGAATGATCTATGAAGCAAGACCCAATGTCACGGTGGATGCAGCAAGTCTTTGCCTTAAAACCGGAAATGCGGTGTTGTTGCGAGGAAGTTCATCTGCGATTCATTCAAATAAATCGATTGTAGCAGTCATTCACCGTGCACTTGAGAAGAGTGAATGTCCTCAGGAAGCGGTGCAGTTACTAGAAGATACAAGCAGAGAAACAGCTTCTCAAATGTTTAAGTTAACAGAGTACCTAGATGTGCTCATCCCTAGAGGAGGAGCAAACCTTATTCAATCTGTTGTAAATAATGCTTCCGTTCCCGTTCTTGAAACAGGGGTGGGAAACTGCCATATTTATATTGATGAAAGTGCAGGGCATAAAATGGCAATCGATATTGCTGTCAATGCGAAAACTCAGCGACCATCTGTGTGTAATGCTGCAGAAACGATCCTTGTTCATCAAAAGTGGGCAGATGAGCATTTAGAGGATTTAATTAAAGCGTTACAAGAGAAAAAGGTGGAAATACGAGCCGATGAAAAGGCAAGACAAATCGATAAAGATTTACTTCCTGCTACTGAAGAAGATTGGGAAACCGAGTTCTCAAACCTAACAGTAGCACTTCGAGTGGTATCTCATGTCGATGAAGCAATCAGTCATATTGCGAGCTATGGTTCAAAGCATTCAGAAGCGATTATTTCGGAATCTGCTGAGAATGTAGAGGCATTCTTTAACAGGGTAGATGCAGCAGCCCTCTATCACAATGCTTCTACAAGGTTTACCGATGGCTTTGAGTTTGGATTTGGGGCAGAGATAGGGATTAGTACGCAAAAGCTTCATGCTCGAGGTCCAATGGGCTTACCAGCTCTTACTTCCACTAAGTACATTGTTCGTGGAACCGGACAAATAAGAGAATAAAAAGTAGTCAAAAATAGAGTAGCAGATTCATTAGCTACTCTATTTTTGATTTAAATTTTTTCCAAAACAATAGGGTAATTATGGTAGTATAGAGGGAGATAAATCGTAGTAACCGAAATGCAACCCTGGTTTAAAGGAGTAAGTATGAAGGAACTTTATACGGAAATTAATAAAAAACTGTATTATTTTACGATAACTGTTGTTATTGCCATTATGTTAATGGGTCTGTTAGTTGATAATCCACATTATAGTCAAGGTGGAGTAGCCTTTTTTCTCCATGTTTTATTTCTAGCATTTTTTGCTATTTGTTTATTGTTGTATCCGAGACATACATCTCACTATTCCCGATTGCTCATCATGATTACATCATTCATGTATTTTTATTCGCTATTCTTTATATATCCTGATACATGGTCGAACTTTATCTTTTTATGCATTGTTCCAGCTATATCGATTTTATTTTTTGATCCAAAACTTTTTTACTTTTCACTGGCACTTAATAGTTTTGCTATCATAATGACCTTCATATATATCATACTTATTGATAAAGGTGCTCATTATTCCTATATCCAAGAGGATCTGGTCGGAAATATAATCAATTTCTTTGGTAGTCAAGCCATCATTTACTTTATTTTTTATATATCCTATGGCCGATTAAAGAAACAACAACTATATTTTCAACAAATAAAACAGGCAGAGCGTTTGAAGACGACTGGACAACTTGCAGCTGCAGTTGCTCATGAAATCAGAAATCCTTTGACAGTAGTTAAAGGATTTTTACAGTTTTACGAGCAATCCAATGAAGTAGATACTGAATTAAAAAAACATTTTCATTTAATGGTGGATGAGTTGAACACAGCGGAACAGGTTATATCGCAATTTTTATCGATTGCAAAACCAACAAAGGAAAAGGAATTAGAACCGGTAAATATCAGGCAAGTTCTTCAAAGTGTAACCGACTTGCTCCATTCCTACGGTCTATTACACGATAATCAAATCGAGTTACAAATTGTAGAAGACTCCTATGTGGCTGCTAATACAATTGAAATGAAACAGTTATTCATTAATATTATTAAAAATGCAATCGAAGCATCGAATATTGGAGATTCTGTCGTAGTGACTGCTTCAAAAGTTAAAGATGTTGTTGAAATTAACGTGATTGATTATGGTCAAGGAATGACAGAGAAGGAAATTGAGTCTCTAGGAACTCCGTTTTATTCTTTAAAAAGTAAAGGGACCGGACTTGGAATGATGATTTGTTATAATATTGCAGAGAATTACAAAGGAAAAATAAGTTTCAAAAGTACAAAAGGAGAAGGAACAACCGTCACCATTCGTTTTCCATCCCTTATATAATTGTCTTTAAAAATGTAAGTAAACGTCCGGATTCGGGCGTTTTTTTTATTTACGTAGTTTTTTAAAAAAGTAGATTGACAGATTTGTATATACAAGTTAGAATGAAAACGTAAACAAAACATGTATATACAAGTTGTCCAAAAATGTAAGCGAATTTATTTTTCTTATTTGTTTCATAATAAAATTATTTGGTAACTTTTTACCAGGGAGGAATACGAATGAGTAACTATACTCAACCGGCAAAAGACTTGCTTGAACATATCGGTGGTAGCGAAAATATTTCCGTTGTTACCCACTGTGTGACAAGAATGCGCTTTGTTTTAAAAGATCCAAAAAAGGCAGATATAGATAAGATTGAGTCCATTAAGCTTGTAAAGGGAACCTTTACACAAGCGGGACAATTCCAAGTTATTATTGGGAATGAAGTATCGTCCTTCTATAATGAATTTATTAAAATAGCAGGTGTAAGCGATACCTCTAAGGAAGACGCAAAACAAGCAGCGAAGCAGAATATGAACTGGCTTCAACGTATGATTGCTCACCTTGCAGATATCTTTACTCCATTAATTCCAGCAATCGTTGTTGGGGGTCTTATTCTTGGTTTCCGAAATGTAATAGGTGACATCAAAATGTTTGAAGATGGAACGAAGTCATTAATTGAGATTTCCCAATTTTGGGCCGGAACTCATGCGTTTCTATGGTTAATTGGGGAAGCGATATTTCACTTCTTACCGGTAGGGATTACATGGGCAGTTGCTAGAAAGATGGGGGCAACTCCGATTTTAGGGATTGTATTAGGGATTACGCTTGTATCACCACAGCTATTAAATGCTTATGGTGTGGCAGGTGCGACTGAAGTACCATTCTGGGATTTTGGTTTTGCAAAAATAGATATGATTGGTTACCAAGCCCAAGTTATACCAGCGATTTTAGCAGGTTTAGTTCTTTCATTCCTTGAACTAAAACTACGTAAGGTCGTTCCAAATGCGATTTCCATGATTGTTGTACCATTCTTTGCCCTAGTGCCAACGGTATTAATTGCACATACCGTACTTGGACCATTAGGTTGGGCAATTGGTTCTTTCATCTCTGACGTTGTATACTCTGGCTTAACTTCTGCAGTGGGCTGGTTATTTGCAGCTGTATTTGGATTTGCTTATGCACCACTTGTTATTACTGGATTACACCATATGACGAATGCTATTGATTTACAGTTAATGAGTGAGCTTGGTGGAACAAACCTATGGCCAATGATCGCTTTATCAAATATTGCTCAAGGTTCTGCCGTTCTAGCAATGATTTATATTAACAGAAAGAACGAAGAAGAAAAGCAAGTGTCTATTCCTGCAGCCATCTCTTGTTATCTTGGTGTAACAGAGCCAGCGATGTTTGGTATTAACTTGAAATACGGCTTCCCATTCCTTGCTGCAATGATCGGTTCATTGGTAGCGGCTGTTATCTCAGTAGGAAGCAATGTAATGGCGAATTCTATTGGTGTTGGTGGTCTTCCTGGAATTCTTTCCATCCAGCCACAACATATGCTAACATTCGCAATTGCAATGGTTGTTGCGATAGTTGTCCCGTTCATCTTAACGGTTGTATTTGCCAAGATGAATATTGGAAAAGTATCTTTTAAAAGAAAATAATGTCGAGAGGAACATTTACTTGTTCCTCTTTTACTATTAAATAAGGGCTGGTGCTACAAAGATGACTCAACCTTGGTGGAAAAAAGCAGTCGTATATCAAATTTATCCAAAAAGTTTTAATGATACGACAGGAAATGGTTTAGGAGATATTAAGGGGATTATTGAAAAATTAGATTACTTAGCAACTCTTGGTGTAGATGTTGTTTGGTTGACACCTATATACGAGTCTCCACAGCGTGACAATGGGTATGATATTAGTGATTATTTTCGTATCTATGAGCCGTACGGTACAATGGAGGACTTTGATTCTTTATTAAAAGAAGCCCATAAACACGGGATCAAAATCATTATGGATATTGTTGTTAACCATACGTCAACGGAGCATCAATGGTTTATTGAATCTAAGTCTTCAAAGGACAACCCGTACCGTGAGTTTTATATATGGAAGGATGCGAAAGATGGTGGAGCTCCGACCAACTGGGAGTCAAAGTTCGGCGGAAATGCGTGGCAATATGACGAACAAACCAATCAATATTATTTACACTTGTTCGATGTGACTCAAGCGGATTTGAATTGGGAGCATGAACCGGTTCGTCGAGAAGTTTACGATATGATGAAATTTTGGCTAGATAAAGGGGTGGACGGCTTCCGTTTAGACGTGGTGAACTTACTCTCTAAGGACCAGCGTTTCTTAGATGATGATGGGTCAACCGGTCTTGGCGATGGTCGTAAATTCTATACAGATGGTCCAAAAATTCATGAGTACCTACATGAAATGAATCAAGAGGTATTTTCTCACTATGACATCATGACCGTTGGAGAAATGTCCTCTACTTCCATTGATAACTGTATTAAGTATACAAACCCAGAGCGAAAAGAGTTGGATATGACCTTCAGCTTTCATCATTTAAAGGTTGATTATCCAAATGGAGAGAAGTGGACAAAGGCAGACTTTGATTTCCATAAGCTGAAGCAAATATTATCTGACTGGCAAGTGGACATGAATAAGGGTGGTGGTTGGAATGCCTTATTCTGGTGTAACCATGATCAGCCAAGAGTTGTGTCACGCTTCGGAAATGACAAGGAATACCATAAGGAGTCAGCAAAGATGCTTGCAACAGTCATTCATATGATGCAGGGTACTCCTTATATTTATCAGGGAGAAGAGTTTGGAATGACCAACCCCAATTTCGCTTCCATTGATGACTATCGTGATGTGGAGTCGTTGAACATATTTGAGATCCTCAAAGGAAAAGGTATGACGGAGCAGGAAATTCTCGATATCCTTAAGCAAAAATCACGTGATAATTCGAGAACGCCTGTTCAATGGAGTGATGAGGAGAATGCAGGCTTTACTACGGGTACTCCTTGGATTCAACCAGCAGCAAACTACAAAGATATCAACGCAGAAAAGGCAATGGCCGACCAAGATTCAGTTTTCTATCATTATCAAAAGCTTATCCAGTTAAGAAAAGAGTACGATATCGTGACAGACGGAAATTATGAGTTGCTTTTAGCAGATCATGATGCTATTTTTGCTTATATACGAAACAATGGTGATGAGAAGTTACTAGTTGTGAATAATTTTTATTCCAAAGAAGTAGAGTTTCTATTACCTGAGCAAGTGGATACGGAAGGTGTAACGAGCACGATTTTATTATCCAACTATGCTGACTCATCAGAAGATATGAAGCAAATGAAATTAAGACCGTATGAGTCTGTTGTGTACTATTTAAAAAAGTAAACTGGAGTTTTTAACATGACAAATAAGTATTTAACGATCCATAACGATATTGTACAGCAAATAGAAGCGGGCCAAATTGCCCCTAATACACTTTTGCCCTCTGAGCATGAGTTAAAGGACCGTTACAATACATCGAGAGAAACGATCCGAAAGGCACTTAACCTTCTGTCACAAAATGGATATATACAAAAGGTGCGGGGAAAGGGCTCGATTGTCATTAAAAGCACAAAAGTAGATTTTCCTGTTTCTGGACTAGTCAGCTTCAAAGAACTAGCTGATAAAATGGGACAAAAGCCGGTTACCATCGTTCACGAACTGTCGTTGATGAAACCAGATCCATTCATCATGAAGCAGTTAAACTTGTCCAGCAAGGACCATGTCTGGCAAGTGTTTCGAGTGAGAGAAATGGGCGGAGAAAAGGTAATCCTCGATAAAGATTACCTGAATAAAAAATTCGTTCCTGCTTTAACAAAGGAAATTTGCGAGCACTCGATTTATGATTATCTTGAAAATGACCTGCAGCTAAGTATCAGCTTTGCAAAAAAAGAAATTATCGTGGAAGAACCGACAGAGGAAGACCGGAAGCTATTAGATTTAGATGGTCATCACAATATAGTGATTATAAAAAATTATGTGTATCTGGATGACGCGAGTTTGTTTCAGTACACCGAATCCAGACACAGACCAGATAAATTCCGCTTTGTCGACTTTGCGAGACGAAATCATATATAAGACGAGTTTTATAGAAGGGTTCCTTCCTAATTAAAAGACACCAGGAAAGACGTATGAAATTAGCATACGTCTTTTCTTTATTTATTAGCGTTTTTACGAAATTCCATTAACTTGATATAGCAATTGACATCATTATTAAGCTGGTCGATAAAAAGCTTCTGATTCCCACATCTAGGTTCAAGAGGGTCCGCACTATCGATTGGGGATCAGGTTAAGCACCTGTGCTGATAAATAGACGGAGAAATTCCGCTTAAATTAGTAATTAGTATTAAAAAGGCTTAAATAGACGGAGAATTTCCGTCTATTGGCTCGAAAAATTCGAAAATGGGGGATTTTCCCTTGCATAAGCGGAAAACCTCCCCTTATTTATCCCGAAACGAGCTCCATTCTGAATTTAACCGAAAAATCTCCGCTTATTTTCCTACTGCTGGTTACTCGATTAAGGACAAGACATCTTATTTAAAAGGGAGAGAGTTTTATCTCAAAAATCCAAGAGAATCTCATTTTGATGCATTACGATGAACCGTAGTACATAAGTGAGGTTTTATTTAGGAAAAAATCTTCTGTTGAAGCACCTCAACAGCCTTATTGATTTCCGTGAGCTCCTCATCAGTAAGATGTTTAATTCGTTCTTCAAACTGTAATTGAATTTTTTTAAAAGCCTCTTGCATTAGTACATTCCCTTTATCGGTTAATTGTATATAGTATTTCCGACGATCACTTTCATCAGAAACCTTTTTACATAGATTCTTTTCTATCAATTTTCGAAGCTCTCGGCTTGTGTTCGGAAGTGAGACATGCAAACAATCGCTGATTTCTGTAATGGTAACAGATTGACTTACAGTAATATATTCAAGAATTTTATATTGAACTGGAGTGATTTCTTCAGTTTTCGCATCTTTTGTCATATCATTGGTTATTTGATGTACATTTGCCATGAAGTGCACGAAGTTTCTAAACAACAAATCTCTGTCCATTTAATTAATCACCTCACCACCCAAGATATCAAATACATTATCAAAAAACAATTATCATTTGACAACTAACAGAGGGGTCTGTTAGGATTTAGTTATCAAATTACAACTAATTGGGTGATAATTATGAATGTATTAGTGATTTTTACACATCCGAATCATGAGAGCTTAAGCTATGCCTTTTTACAGGAGGTATTGCGAGGGACTAAAGAGAATTCTCATATCAAAGAAATACAAGTAGTGGATTTGTATCAGGAACAGTTTGATCCTGTTCTCATTTTTAATGAGACCAAGCGTAGAAGAGATATGCACCGCGATGAAAAATTAAAGAAATATAGAGAGCAAATTCTATGGGCCGATAAAATCGTTTGTATTTATCCGATCTGGTGGGGGCGACCACCTGCGATGATGCTTGGATATATTGACCAAATGTTTGCATCTGGATTTGCCTATAAAGATAACGGTGGCCTTTTTCCTGTGGGACTTTTAAAAGGAAAGAGCGTGGTGTGCATTTCTAGCATGAAAGGTCCTACACTCTACCCGTTATTCTGGTTGAACAACTCTCATAAAATATTAATGAAAAGAGCACTCTTTCAGTATGTAGGTATGAAAAAAGTGAAGTTTTTTGAATTTGGCAATATGGAAAGTCAAAAGGGGAAGCAAAAGGAAAAACTTCAAAAAATATATGAGTATTTCAGAAGAATAGATACTTAGACTAGGAAAGCAAAAAACAAAGCAAGAGGCCACCATCGATGGTTCTCTTGCTTTGTTAAATTACGCTTCAGGATCAATATGTTTGACGATTCTCTCGCATATTTCGTGGGTGGTGAGAGAGTCATCGATGGATGGGTCTGGTATAGAATTTGTTTGAACACATTCGATGAAATGGTCCATTAGCTGGTAAAAACCACGCTTATATAGCGTAGGCTCCCAGTCACCGAATTTTGTAATACTAATTTCTTTATCATGATATCTCGTTGTTTCCACTAGGCTGTTCACGACAAATTTCTGATGCCCAGACATATATTCAATGACTTCCTCTGTTACACCACCGTTACGATTCATGATTCCGATAGCTATACAACCATCACCAATAAGCTGTATAACGAGCTGATCCAGCATGTCACCGTTTTTTACATACTCTACCTTTACATCTTTGACCTCAGTATCCATGAGAAAACGTAGCGTATCGACCACATGGATAAAATCCTCTACCACAAATCTACGTACATAATCAGGGGCTGCAAAGCGGTTCTTTTGCATGATAATCAGGTTTGGTTTCCCATGTTCCTTTAGCTCTCTCACACGAGGGATAAATCGTCTGTTAAAACCAACCATGGCAATTTTACCCTTGTCTTTAGTAAGCCTAACAATTCTCTCTGTTTCATGAAAGTCCATGGATATTGGCTTATCAATGTATGTATGAATCCCATTTTGAAGCAGCTTTTCTGCTATTTCAAAATGACCTTCTGTTGCTGTGCTTACGATGGCTGCATCAATGTTTTTTATAAGTAATTCGTCAATGGTTTGAACACATTCTTGGATACGATATTTGTTTGCTAAGTGAGTCAGTGTCACAGTATTTCTTGTACAAAGAACAAGTTCAATTCCTTCCTTTTCTGTAAGTACGGGTAAATATGCCTTCTTTGCAATATCTCCTAGCCCGATAATTCCTACTTTCATAAAAACACCTCGCCTATTTTGTCCTATTAATAAGAATAGTGGAAATATGAACTTGGGTACAAGTATTCTAAGTTTTTCTTTTTTTTAGAAAAAGGATTGTTTTATTTGTAATTATTAATTATAATACAAGACATAACAAATAAAAGCGTTTTCACGAAAGGGGGTGGTTTGTATGAGGATTGCTGGAATGAATATTACATTTAGATATTACCCGTTTTCTACATTTTTAGATTGTATGGAAACATGTGAAATCCAAGAGATCGAGCTATGGGCTGGCGAACCCCATCTATATGTGTATAGGGAGCTAGATAAATCCCTCAAGAAGCTCAAACAAGAACTGAGGTCAAGAGAGATGAAAATTATCTGTTACACACCAGAACAGTGCGTTTATCCATATAATATTGCCACTTCAAATGCTGATTGGAGAAAAAACAGTATCCAATACTTTATTGATAATCTTTATGCTGCTTCAGAACTAAATGCGGATAAGCTCCTTATTACGTCTGGTATTGGTGACTTCTCTGTTCCTCTTGAAGAATCCTGGAAATATGCTAGTGACTCTATCTATCAAATATCAAGGGTTGCTGAGAAGGAAGGAATCACTCTTGCTTTAGAACCGTTAACAAGATTTGAATCTAATCTTATTATTGATCTTCAAAGGGATAAAGAAAATGATCCAAGAAGTTCAATCTCCAGTTGTAAAAGGTATGGTAGATACAGTAGCTATGCAATTAGCTGGAGAAACACCCGAAGATTATTACTCACAGCTAAATGAAATATCGCATTTTCATTTACTAGATGGAGATGGAAAAACAGATGCTCATCTTGCATTAGGTGATGGAATTCTCCCATGGATGGAGTATCTTGAAAGCCTTCACAAGCATCACTATGAAGGAGTATGTACATTAGAAATTATGGGTTCTACATATTATCAAAATCCGCAACAGGCTATCATGAACTCAATTATGAAAATAAGAGAATTGCAGTTTACTAAGTAAATTCGGAGGGATTTTGTATGAGTAATAATGCGCTAACAAGGAAGCTTGGTTTTTGGGCTGCCCTTGCTATTGCAGTTGGGACAACCGTTGGATCAGGTATCTTTGTTTCAACAGGTGATGTGGCAAGAGCGGCAGGAACTCCAACCATTTCAATTCTTGCCTGGATTATCGGAGGGTTGATTGCCATACCACAGGTGATGGTATTAGCAGAATTGGCAACAGCTTATCCTCAAAATGGAAGCGGTTACGTTTACTTGAATAAAGCTGGCTGGAGACCGTTAGCCTTTCTTTATGGATGGGCCACATTTTGGGCTCTAGATCCACCTTCCATTGCAATTATGGCATTGGCGATTGTATCTTATTTAGCCACATTTTTCCCTTTTTTCTCTGGCTTTGAAGGTAAGTTATTAGGAGTAGCAATTATCTTAATTATCACCTCTATCCATTATCGAAGTGTAAAAGAGGGTGGGTTATTTCAAGTCATCATTACGGCTGTTAAAATTATTCCATTTTTAATCGTCATTATACTAGGCTTTATTTATATGAATCCTAGTAATTTTAGTTATACACCTGCTGACTCAACAATTGTAAAAACGAGCTTAATCGGTGGTGTATCTGCCACAACATGGGCTTACACAGGGATGGCAGCAATTTGCTTTATGGCGGGGGAATTTAAAAATCCAGGACGAGTCCTTCCTAAGGCGCTAATAAGCTCCGTGTTAATCGTGTTAGGTTTATATACCCTACTCGCTGTTTGTGTCATCGGTTTAATGCCTTTTGATAAGTTAATAGAGTCAAACGCAGCTGTTTCAGAAGCTGTTAAATACATCCCGGGTCTATCAGATATTGCCTCCTCCTTTGTGGCAGTAACTGCGATCATTGTTATCTTGGGCTCCCTTAGCTCATGTATTATGTTCCAGCCGCGCTTGGAGTATGCCATGGCAAAGGATGGTTTGTTCTTTAAACGCTTCGCTAAGGTTCATCCAAAATATGAAACACCTAGTTTCTCTATTATCGTTCAAGTAACATATGCATGTTTCTTAGTGTTTTTCAGTAACTTAACGGCTTTGCTCGGATATTTCACCCTTATCCAGTTGTTGATTAATATTATGGACTTTGCAGCTGTTTATAAGTGCCGGAAAAGGGACGACTATAACCCAATCTATCGTATGCCTATGTGGAAAGTAACTACCATCTTAGCCATTCTAGGTGCAGCATGGCTGGCATGGGGGACCTTTACATGGGCTCCATTACAAGGAATGATTGCAGCATTAATCGTTATCGCTACAGGTCTTCCAGTTTATTATTACTGGGAAAAGAAGTATGGATCGAAAAATAATAGTTCTGAAGTAACTTTGAATTCTTAGTCGATAAGGAAGTTGGTGATTTTTACTAAATTCCTAAAAATAAGATTGAATAAATTGTTATGTTAAATTATAATACAAGACATAACAAATATAACAAGGAGGATCAGTCACATGTTAAAATTTGATGAACAGTTATTTCTTAAGCTTGTAGAAGAAGAAGGTTTAGCATATAGAGGGAAAATTGAAGAGGTCGTTGATGGTATATGCGAGAAAGGCTATAAAAATATTTTCTTAATTGGTGCGGGTGGAACGATTGCCATGATGTATCCATACGAGTACATATTTAAATCAACCTCAACCATTGATGTTCATGCAGCTATTGCAGCTGAGTTTATGGTGATGAACAACAAGCACTTTAGCAAAGATTCTGTATGTATTTTCACATCAGTATCTGGTACAACAAAGGAAACGGTTGAAGCCGCACAATTTTGCAAGGACCGAGGAGCAACGACGATAGCTCTTGTTGCAGAGCCGGACACTCCACTTACTAAGATTGTCGACCACTGTATCACTACAGGGTCAGAAAAGCATTCTTTTGATACATTCTTTATGCTTCTTTACATGATTGCTTTTCGTTTTATTTATAACAATAATGAATTCCCACAATATGAGAAGTTTACGAAGGAAGTATCTAAGCTGCCAAGAGCAATACTACAAGCAGTAAAAGCCTTTGATTCAAAAGCAGAAGAATTTGCTATCAAGCATAAAGACACATCCTATCATATGATGGTCGGTTCAGGTAATTTATGGGGCAATACATATTCCTATGCCATGTGTATCCTAGAGGAAATGCAATGGATTCATGCAAAATCGATTCATGCGGCAGAGTTTTTTCACGGCACGTTGGAATTAGTTTTAGAGGATACAAGTGTCATATTGTTAAAAGGGGAAGATGAAACAAGACCGCTAGTTGATCGAGTTGAGAGGTTTGCAGAAAAGATTACAAAGCAACTAACAATTATTGACACAAAGGACTTTGAGATGGAAGGCATAAGTGAAGAGTTTAGAAAACACTTTGCAGTTAGTATTAACTGGGCAGTCCTTAGTCGTATCAGTGTCTACCTTGAACGTGAAAGAAACCATCCATTAACCCTTAGAAGATATTACCGAAAAATGGAGTATTAATTTAAAGGGAGCACTACAGATTTGTAGTGCTCCTTTCCAAAGAAAGGGTGTGAGTATAGATGAAGATCGTCACAGTTGGAGATAACTGTATGGATGTCTATCAATCTAGCGGAAAGGCATATCCAGGTGGGAATCCAGTGAATGTAGCTGTGTACCTAAGAGGATTAGGTGCTCATACAGCCTATGTTGGATGGGTAGGTTCAGATCAATATGCTGATATGATGATAGGCTCGATTTATCATAAGGGTGTTGATATTTCACATGTATTTAAGAAGGAGGGGAAAACGGCAGTCACTTATGTCGATTTGGTGGGAAATGATCGGAAGTTTGGGGAGTATGAAGAAGGAGTGATGGCTCACTTTTTGCTAACTGAAGATGATCTTAATTATATTAACGGATTTGACCATGTGCATGCGGGTATATGGGGACATACTGAAAAATATTTTCCCCTTTTAAAAAAAATGGGGTTAACTACCTCGTTCGATTTTTCAGATAAACTGGAACATGCTCTTGTAAAGATTATAACTCCTCATGTTGATTATCCTTTCTTTTCCTATGAAAAAGATGATGAAAACATCCGTAGCTATTTAAAAGAGATTTATCAAACTGGTTCAAAGGTAGCGGTGGCAACACTTGGAGAAAACGGCTCGATTGCTTACGATGGAAATGAGTATTATACATATGGAATTGTGACAGCAGAAGTGGTAGATACAATGGGAGCTGGGGATTCTTTTATTTCGGGCTTTTTATATGGAAAAATGAAGGGCTTTACAACGGTGGAGTGCCTCAAGTTAGGCGCAGAAACAGCAGCAAAAACAATAAGTTACTTTGGTGCATGGTGACTGGGGAGAATAACCAAGGTATAATAGAAACAAACAGTTTAAAAATTAGATAAGGATGAAAAAGTATGAATTTAAATCCTTCGACTCCCCAACCTTTATACATGCAAATAAGGCAAATGTTGAAAAATGATATCCAACAAGGTAAGTATAGACCGGATGAACAAATTCCAACTGAGGCAGAGCTTTGTGAAACATACAATGTAAGTCGAATAACGATACGAAAAGCGATAGAGGAATTAGTAAAAGAGGGGACTCTTACTCGTATTCCAAGAAGAGGTACCTTTGTTGCATCTAATAAGTTTCATAATGAATTGTTATCTGTAAGCGGATTCTCCGAATTCAGTCATCAACTAGGCATGATTCCTAATTCAAGGATTCTAAGAAGTGAGGTTATTACAGCAACAAAGGATATGTCAGATTACCTAAAAGTAGAAGAGGGAAGTCCAATCTTAGAGCTTGAACGGCTAATGTATGTGAATGACCGTCCTTTATTTCATGATACCGCACATTACTCTTTAGTACGTTTTCCTGATTTAGAGAAGAGAATTGTTGGGGATGAATCAACTTATAAAATATTACTAGAAGAATACGACACAGAAATAATAACAAATGATAAAATCATTGATGTTATTGGGGCTACTAAGGAATATGCAAAGTTATTAGAGTGTGATGTTGGTGCTAATCTTTTTCGGATATTAAAGATTGCCTTTGATAAGAAGGATAAACCTGTTCATCTCTCAACCTTTTTGTGTGAGACTAATAAGGTGAACCTAACTGTTCATCGCGCTAAATAGGTCATGCCAATATGGCATGACCTATTATTTTGAATTAAATCTCAATATCTACACCGATGCTATCAAGTCTTCCAACCTCGCGGATGAAGGCAGCAACTTCTTGGTGTTGTTCATTTATCGTATAGGCCTCTACAGCTGCAACATTTTCGAAGCGAACCATGAGAATCACCTGATATTCCTTGCTTTTTTCAGAAAGATTGAAGGCAGCTTGAATTTCAACTACTCCAGTGATTACTTTTTCCAATGCTTTAAAGCGTTTGATTACTTCTTCCATTTGTTCCTGTGTTGTTGTGTCAGCGAACTTTAATAATACAGTACGTTGTATCATGTTGAACCTCCTACTAATTACATTTTCTTTTCTTGTATTCTATAATGTTCGAGCATATATATCAATAAATACATGAATTCCCATTTTTACTACAGAAAAAGTGCTAATTCGGCAAAATCATTTTCATAAGAGGACAAAACTAGTCAAAGGAGAAAGTTTTCTTCCCTAGAAATTAAACTAGTACGAGTAATTTCTAGTAGTTTTTACTAGATAGTTACATAGAAAAATAGTTTTTAAGGGAGGAATCTTGTTGAAGATAGCAAGGAGTATAAAAAGTATTTTTGGAGTTCTCTTAATTTCTTTGTTAATTTTTACAGCAGCTGTCCCGATTCAAGCAATAGTGAAAATTGATGATGGACAATCTTCTGTTACGGTAGACAATGAGTATGCTTTTATTCAGTTTGGAGACGCACCAATTGCTTCCTATGAGGGAACAATTGCAGGATATGAGAAGACAAAACCATCGAATGGGAAAAAAGTAGATTTACAGTCCCAAGCGGCAAAGAAATATGGAAGTCGTTTAGAAGCTCAGCGTACGAATTATATCAAATGGTTAGCTAGACAGTTCCCTCAAGTAGAAGTTGTAACAGAGTATGATGTTACCTTTAATGGAATTGGCTTAAAGTTAAACGGAGCATCCTTAAAGGACGTTAGCCGTGGTCCTGGATCCGTTAAGAGCGGGTATAGTGCAACCTACCAAAAAGCGATGAGTGAAAGCACGGCTTTAATCGGTGCAGAAGCGATTTGGGAGTCTGTTGGTGGACAAGCAAATGCAGGGGAAGGAATGAAAGTCGGTATCATTGATTCAGGGATTGATCAAACACATGAATTCCTTGAGCCAAATGAAGGAATGACGTATCCAGAAGAATTTCCTAAAGGAGATACAAGTTTAACGACGCCTAAAGTGATTGTAGCTAAGGTGTATAGCCAGAATCCAAAGCTAAGCGCAGAAGCAGTCGATAGCCATGGTACACATGTAGCAGGTACGGTTGCTGGAAAGACAGGTACAGAAACGGATTTAGATGATAAAACATTAAGTGGAGTGGCACCTGGGGCGTATCTAGGAAACTATAATGTTTTCCCGGGAGATATCGCAAATGCAAAAAGCTTATTTATTGCTAAAGCCGTTGAAGAAGCTGTTGAGGATGGTATGGACGTTCTTAACTTAAGCTTAGGGGGAACACCACATAAAGGTGCAGACCTGCTAGATATGACAGTGAATTCTGCGGTAGATGCTGGAGTAGTAGTGGCCATCTCAGCTGGAAACGAAGGACCAGGAAACTACACGGTTGGATCTCCTGGAACAGCGGAGAAAGTCATCACGGTAGCAGCAACAACAAATAGTCGAACCTTTGCGATGACATTGGAGTCAGAAGCATTCACAGAACCAACCATAGCGACAACAGGTACACAGGGTGGAGAGGTAAAAGAAACTTTAACAGGAGAGTATGCAGTATGGGCTGATGTGGCTGGTGGCGATAAATTGGCATGTACTTCTATATCTGGAAAGCCATTAGAAGGAAAAATTGCGTTAATTCAACGCGGTTCTTGTACATTTGCTGAAAAAATTAATAACGCTGCTGCAGCAGGTGCAGTAGGGGTGATCATCTATCAGCTTGATGGAATTGCTGAACCAACGCCAATGTCTTCTGATGGGGCACTGGTTCCAGCCGTTATGATTGGAAACGAAGCAGGTAAGCAACTAGTGAGCTGGACGGGAGATCGTACCGTTACCATCAATAATGACTTACAAAAGGTGAGCACCGATCCAAATCTATTAGCAAACTTTAGCTCGTGGGGACCTACGCCAAACTACACGCTTAAGCCTGATGTAGCAGCTCCAGGGGTAAATATTTACTCTTCCGTCGTTGGTGGAGGTTATGAGCTTTATCAAGGTACATCAATGGCATCTCCACATGTAGCGGGTTCTGCTGCAGTCTTATTAGCGTATAGCAAGAAAAATGATTTAGGCTGGGGGCCAGCTGAAGTGAAAGCTGCCTTAATGGGAACAGCAAACGATGTAGCAGGAAGTGTTTTACCTGATACAGATGTTTCTGATCCATTAAAAGTGGGAGCAGGTCTTATTGACCTTAGCAAAGCAATGAGTCCATCAGCGCTTGCTTTCCCATCATCCTTAAGCTTTGGACTAGTTCGCCCGGTAGGAAACCAAACGTATAAGATGAATGTTACGTTAACGAACCCAACTAATGAGGAGTTAGCCTATACCATTAGAGATGATGAAAATGTAAAAGTGAGTGATATGGAAGTAACGATCCCTGCTAAAGGAAGTATGGAGATTACGGTAGAAGTGGTGAACCGTGGTACCCATGCAGGTGGACAAGCAGGTACACCAAATTTCGTTAGCAGCTACTTAAACGTTAGCTCATCTGCAGGTGATATTCGTATTCCATACTTATATGTAATGGATTACAACCGCTAAAACATATAAAAGGAGATTGCCGGGGGGAAGGGCAATCTCCTTTTTTCAAAGTTAAGAGATATTGTTATT
>NZ_JAKFCQ010000214.1:0-6796 GCF_036676585.1 Robertmurraya sp. | reverse complement strand
AATTGTTGTGAGCCCGTTTTCTTCACAAACCGCGAAAGCAAGTATGATGCTTTCGGATGCTGAGGCAGTTCAGGTGAATAACACCATCCGAATTTCTTGGCACACCGACGATTTTATCGGTGAGGATTTTGTGGATTTTAAGCTTATTAAGAATGGTGAATCGTTTAAAATTGAACCTGTTGTTGTTCAAGAACAGGGTTCACCAGAAGACAGTGTCTTTATAACGGATTATTCTTATATTGATGCAGATATCAACAAAAGCACGCAATATACATATCAAATTGTAGGAATCACGAGTTCAGGTGAGGAATATTCAAGTGCTGAATTATCGTTAATGACTAGCGATTTTGAGGATGTTGATGCACCGAAAGTTAGTTCGGTTGAATTGATGATTGGTGGAAAAGCCATTCCTGCTGTCCAAACAGCAGAGAATGAATATTCTGCTTCTATTAAAGGACTGCAGGATACGGACATGTTTACTGATATTAGTATCAACGCTTCTGCAGATGCAGCAAATGCGACATTTTCTTTCCTAATGAATTCTAAAACATTTGATTTTACTAACGGTCTTGCTACTGCGAATATTAGTGAGATTCTTGGAGAGCTTGACTCTCAACAGGACGGTGTATCCGTTGGTAAATTAAAAGAACAAATGAGCCTTTATGGAGGTAAGATTTCAGGAGCTATTGTCGACTACTCTGGCAACGAAAGTGAGATTGTTCTTCAAGTAACGGAAGAAGAGGTTACTGAGGTAATTGTCGAAGAGCCAGCAACAGAGCAACCAGTTCCCAGTGAGCAAGATAACCAAGAAGAAGTAGGAGAAACTTCAGGTCAAGTCATTGATTATATGGTTATTGATATCAGTGGGATAGGCGTTCAACCAATGGAAACGGGAGATAATCAGTTTACGCTGAATATGGAACACTTCCTGGATCCTGCGTTTACGATCGGATCTGCATTGGAAAATGACGACTCATTGGTTAACGATTTTACATTGTTCTCTTCTGGAAATCCTTCTGAAGCTTTGATTTCTTATAATGGATCAACACATTCTGTTGCTTTTGCGGATGGAGTTGGAAGTCTATCGGTTAAAGAGCTACTTGGTATTTCTGAGAGTGGCGACTTAACTCTAGGGGAGTTTAAACAGTTTTTTGCTGATAACGGAGATGGAGATATTTCTATTACAGTAACTGAGCAATCAGGAGCTACAAAAGAAGTGACTTTATCAATCGTTGGGTCAGAGAATTTTAAAACAGTTGAAATTCCAGATGCTCAATTAGAAAGTGTCATTCGCAATCAATTGGGAACCTATGAAGGTGCTCTTACAGCAGCTAACTTAAAAGAGCTTGTGTACCTATATGCTCAAAGTGAAGGTATTACTGACCTAACTGGTTTAGAATATGCAACCAATCTTGAAGGGTTAGACGTAAGTGCGAATGACATTACTGATGTAAGTCCAATTGCGAGTTTAACTAATTTAACTTCATTAACTTTATGGGGTACGCAAATTTCAGATATTAGTGGTCTAAGTTCTTTAACTAATTTAACCTATTTAGATTTGGAAGATAATCACCAACTCGTGGATATCTCTCCAATCGAAAGTTTAGTCAACCTCGAAGCACTTCGATTAAGTTATAGTGCTGTAACCGATATTACGGTTGTAAGTTCGCTAAGTAACTTAAGAGAACTTCATCTATATGGTTTATCTTTAGATTTATCAGAGGGATCTCAGACTAGTATAACGATTAACGAGTTACAGTCTAGAGGTGTGTCCGTCTATTTTGATTGGATGCCTGAATACCCTGGATATGAGGAATACCTGTATCTTTATTATAACGATCAGGGAGTGACACATAACACGGTTGAATTTGGCTGGGATACATACGGGAATTTTGAATCGTATGAAATCTACCTAGATGGCAATCTAGTAGAAACTCTTTCAACAGATACAACAAATTATGTGCTTACTGGGTTACAACCTCGAACCTTGTATAATATTGAAATTAGAGGAAATCTAACAGATGGAAGAGTTGTTTCTTCCAATAGCGAAATTACTACTTCTTGGGCTCCGGAGGATTTACAAGAGGTGAAAATCCAAGCAGTAAATGAAAATGACGAGCCGCTAACTAATGGTTATGAATACTCTATTAGTGGTACAGATGAAACAAATCTTGATTTCTTCCAATATGGTTATGTGAATGGGGAAGGGTATTTACAGTCATGGGAATATGACACTCTTAATCTCCCAAATGGTCATTTTGATGTAATTATATATGACCCAGAGAACTATAATAATTCAACGGTTTATTCTATTGAGATTGTAGAGGGAGTTAATTACCTTGAGAATCCTATTTCATTAACGTTTAATGAGAGTGAGAACACTTCTGAGCCATTAAATGTAAAGGTAACAAGTGTAACAGAAGATTCGATGACTTTAGAATGGATAAATCAGTCTAATGTCTCTAGTTACGAGATATACGTTTATAGTGAAACAGATTACTATGAAGGGGGCTATGTTTCATTAGAGAATGGAACAACTTCCTATACCTTCACTAATCTTTCTCCAGACACTCGCTATCATGTACAGTTCAATGCTGAGTATTCTAGTGGTCTTTCGTATGGAGACTATCTTGTTGTAAAAACACTAGGTGGGGTAGTTGAAGGAGAAGAGGTAGTTTTTACTGATGAAAACTTAGAGAAAGTCATCCGTGAAACGTTAGGGATTTATTCTCGTAATCTAACGACAGCTGACTTAGAAGAATTAACGTACTTATATGCAGATAGCCAACAGATACAAGACTTAACGGGGTTAGAATATGCTGTAAACCTAACAGGATTATCCTTATATAATAACGAGATTGTTGATATCTCTCCTTTAAGTAACCTGACATCCTTAGAAAGTTTAGTGTTATGGAGAAATAATATCGTTGATGTTACACCTCTAAGTAACCTAACACAGTTAATGTATTTGGACTTAGACGATAATGATATTGTTGATGTAACTCCATTAATGTCATTAACAAATTTAAGAGACTTATGGTTACAAAACAATCCGATCGTTGATTATACGACAATCGAAGAGCTAATAGCAGCTGGTGTCAATGTTTATTATAATGGCCAAGTTTACGAAGAAGCACTATACGTTAACGTGGCGGATATAACGGAAAGCTCCGTTTCCATTGATTGGTCTATTTACAATCAATCTGAAGAGGTTGATTACTATGAAGTAAGAATTGGAGATTCAGTATTCGATGTAGGACAGGATACCCTTTCTTATGACTTTAGTGACCTAACACCGAATACGTATTATGAAATTCAGGTAGATGCTCATTATATTGATGGCCGAGTTCTTTCAGGCTACACATCCGTTTGGACAGAATATTCTACCGACCAATTAAAGGATGTAAATATTCATATCGTAAATGAAACTGAACAGTCTCTAGAGAACTATGAGTTTTCTATTGAAGGAATTGGTGAATCTAACAGTGGGATTTTTGAATATGGATTTATAAATGAAATTGGCCAATTTAAGAGTTTTTATAATGACGAACCATTTTCACTTCCTATTGGTCAATATGAAGTAATTTTATATGGTCCTCCTGGGGAGTTTAGTCACTACAGTACTTATCAGTTCGATGTGCTAGAAGGAATTGATTATATTACTGAACCAATTGAATTAATCTTTAATGGTTTTGATGGAGAGATTGAACCATCTCCTAGCTTAGGTATTGAAGTCGTAAATGTTAATGATACTTCAATTGAAATCGGCTGGAACCCTATTTCTGATGTTGTGGGATATTATGTATGTGTTAAAGAATACAATGAGCAAGACGATTCAAACACTTGCATTTCTGATGATTCCTTAGATTCGTCCGTTACTTCTTATGAATTTACTAATCTTGAGCCAGGAACAAGCTACTTGGTATCAGTTGAAGCGTCTTATACTGATTCAGGCTTTGGTGAAGGAATTGTTGTTCAAACAACAGGAGATTCTGAAGGGGAAGACCCAGGTCAAGATCCTGAAGAGGACCTTGGAGAAGTAGTTACTATCCCTGACGAAGCGTTAAAGAACGTCATTCGTGACACTTTATATGTTTATGATCGTGATCTTTACACGAGTGACTTAGAGCAATTAACAAGCTTGTCAGCAAGTTATCGGGAAATTACTGATCTAACAGGCTTAGAATCTGCTGTGAACTTAACGTATCTTGACGTAAGTTTTAATCAGATTAGTGATATAACTCCTTTACAGAATTTAACTAACTTAACTGACCTTATTCTTTGGAGCAATGAGATTACAGAAATCGGGTCATTAAGCTCACTAACGAATCTGACTTATTTAGACCTTGATACGAACAATATTACTGATGTAAGTCCACTTGCTGGTTTAACAAACCTAGATACATTATGGCTTGCGAATAACCCTGCGAGTGATATTAGTAGTTTAATAGACTTAACAAATTTAACTAACTTATACCTGTATGGCATGCCGTTGGATGTAAATGATTCAGCAACAATGAATACTATTGAAACCCTTCAAAATGCAGGGGTATATGTAAGTTATGACAGTCAAGTATATGAACCATCTATCTATGCTTATGTAGGCTCTATCTCTGATACCGCAATTGAAGTACAGTGGTGGTCAGAGGAAATGACTTCGAGCATTGATCACTTTAACCTATACCAAAATGGTGAAAAGGTCGATTCTGTAGATTCTAATGCCTACGTATATACATTTGAATCATTATCACCAAATACAGAATACGAATTTATGATTGAAGCGGTAAATTCCGATAATGAAGTTTTGGCTTCAGCTATTACGTATGCTGTAACAGAACGTGCACAAGCTGATATGGAAAGTGTGACATTTAAGGTTGTGGACTCTGAAGATGAATCGGTGCCTCAAAATCTTGAATATTCACTTCAAGGAACTGGGGAAAATAATCAGGACGTATACTTATATGGTTACACTGATGGAGAAGGTTTCTTACGTTCTTGGTATACACCAGGAAAAACGATATCTCTTCCAGCCGGTCAATATGAGCTTATTGTTTACGGAAATGGAACGTACCCATCTACAATCGAGACCATTGAAATTGTAGCTGGACAGGATTATATGAATAATCCGTATGAAATCGTATTAACGAAGTTCGAAAAAGAAACAAAGAATGTTGTAGTAAAAGTAACTGACCTAGAAGGTAATCCAGTAGACTCTATTGAGTATCTATCACTTTATAGCTATCCAGTGATGGAGGCATTTGGTTACCAAGATGGCCAATACTATTTATGGCAAGAGCAAAGTAATACTGGAGAATTCACAATTGAAAATGTCGTTGTGTCTGATCAATTCAAGTATCAATTGAATGTACAAGTACCAGGCTATATTACTTACAACAATGCTGAAGTTACAGTTGATTCCTCAACGGAAGTAATTGATGTAGTTGTAGACAAAGGTGTGTCCTTAACGGGAACAATTGTGGATGCAAATGGTAATCCACTATCTGGGGCTTACTTTAATGTATATGGTAACCAAACCTATGCATATGGTCAGTCAAATGCTCAAGGAGTTCAGTTAGACGGACTACATCAAGAGAACTTAACAGTAGATATCTCTATGCAAGGCTATCAAACTCAAACGTTAGATGTTGATGCAGAGGATTTTGTTGGTGGTACTTATGATTTAGGAGAAATCGTGTTACAGTCTGAAAAATATGTACACGGAAAAATCCTAAAAGAAAATGGTGAGCCAGCAAAGAATGTCTATGTGTACCTATATGCAGAAGGTAGTATATGGAGTCAAAACTGGGCAAGAACGGACGCGAATGGATACTTTAAGATTCGTAATGTAGCCGACGGAAGCTATGTTTTAAAGACGGATGCGTACAACCTGCCAAATGTAGAAGTACAAGACGTACAGCCTCAACCAGAGGAATATGTCATTACCCTTGTTGAAGAGGGTGAAGGAAGCTTTGTAGGAGAAGGAAATGGATTTACTGCTTCTAAGCAAACCGTTGTTCCAGGTAAATCATTAGATTACCGTTTCAACTACAAAAATAATGGAACAGCTACTGCTGAAAATGTGGAAGTTTCATTAAACCTTTCTTCTGATGTGGAACTATTAGAGGATTCTATCCTTCTAAATGGACAAGCTGTTACATTGGATCGTGGAAAAGTGGTTATTCCAAGTGTAGCGGCTGGAGAGTCAGGTACTATCACATTTAAAACGAATGTGAATGAAGCGGTGACTCAAACACTTGTTTCAAATGCAACAATCTCTCTAGATGAAAATCAGAATACGTTCACTGCAACAACGAATGTATTGTTTGTCACTCTAAACGCACCAGAAATTACTGCTTCATCTAAAATTAAGGTGTATGGAAATGCGAAATCAGGTGCTACAGTTGGAATTTATGACGGAGATATCCTATTAGCGCAGACAACAGTAGATAGCCGTTGGTGGTATGCAGATGTAACTCTACCTGTAACAGCAGGGGAAAATAGCTCGCATCAATTAGTTGCAAAAGTTACGGAGGGGGATCGTGTAACTTACTCTCAACCAGTAACGGTTTCATACGAGCCAAACATCCCAGAAGTAACTGATGTAAAAATTTCAGCTGGATGGAATCAAAACATTACCATTAACCCGAACACAGGTGTCGTAACCTCAGCAATTGTTGAGTACACGCCTATCGATGTGAAGGTTCAATTTAGTGGTGAGGTAGATTCAGCGAAAATTAGCTTCCTTGGTCAAGACTACGAACTCACTAAGGACGGAGACCATTATATTGGTGGAATT
>NZ_JAKFCQ010000213.1:0-19147 GCF_036676585.1 Robertmurraya sp. | reverse complement strand
ACCTATAATACAAACTTATTAATCAATTGCTTCAAGTCATTAGCTAAATCATTTAAGCGAGTCGCACTGTTTGCGATTTCCTCCATAGATCCGCTTGACTGTTCAACAGAAGCGGCTGTTTCTTCAATTCCTGCGGCAGCTTCTTCTGAGACGGAGGCAATTTCAGAAATGGAATTGTTTATACCATCACTGTTAGTAGCAATTGTACCAAGAGTACGTGAAATAAACTGAACTCCATTCGCCATTTCTGAAAGAGAACGTTCAATTTCCTCAAAGGTATGACCGGTAGTAACAATTTGGTTTTTACCACTTTCCACTTCTTTGTATCCACCCTGTAGAGAGGAGGTCACTAATTTTGTTTCGTTTTGGATGTTATTAACGATTTGTGTAATGTCAGTTACGGACAATGAAACTTGCTCTGCTAACTTTCTTACTTCATCAGCTACAACTGCAAAGCCTTTACCATGTTCACCAGCACGAGCGGCTTCAATCGCTGCGTTTAAGGCTAAAAGGTTGGTCTGTTCAGCAATGGCTTTAATGACGCCTACTAACTTTGAAATTTCTTGTGATTGATCATCTAGACCCTTAACCTTTTCTACAGCTTCTTTTACGATCTGGTCAATGATGCTCATTTGGTTAATAGATGAAGTCATTAATTTACTACCATCTTTAGTTAAACCAAGCACTTTCTGTGAAGAATCATAGACGATTTCACCACTTTGATTTGCGTTTTTTACTTCGGTTGTGAATGCGCCCATTGAACTGGAAAGCTCACTCGTGATGTTGACTTGTGTCTCTGAACCAGTTGCAAGTGCCTGCATGGTAACCGCAATTTGGTTGCTTCCTTCCTTCACCTCATAGGATGTTTGTGTAAGATTATTACTTTGGTTGGATAGAGCTTCTGATACTGCACTGATATTATTAAGCATCTCTTTCAGGCTATCATTTACTCGGTTAGATGAATCTAACAACATTCCGATCTCATCTTGTGATTTTATCTCTAGTGGCTCATTACTCAAATCACCATTTGCCAGTAAATCCATGCGTTCTTTTAATATATTAATAGGCTTAGCAATGTTTCTTGGAATGACAATCGAGAAAATAATAATGATTATTAATAATAAAAGTCCAAACATCATCGAAATAAAAGAGGTGGTTTCCGCTTGCTTTAAAGCATTTATCCCATTTTCTTTACTTTCTTCTCCTCTGGCTAAAGCTAGAGTCGTCATTTGCTCAACAACTTTCATTAGCTTTGGCTCTATTTCACTCGTGAGTATGAGCTTTGCTTCATCCACATTTCCTTCTTCATAGGTTGGAAAGTATTTTTCCTCAACTATTTTGTAGATGGTCGCTGTTTGTTCAGATACTTCTTTAATAGCTGGGTCCTCGGATTTTTCCAATAAATCTTTCTGGATGGCTAAGCTAGGTTCTTTTAATCCGAAGTAAATCTGTTTATATTTTTCTTCTCCCGTTAATAAGAATCCTCGAAGCTCACTTTGTTGTTGTGTTAGAATTCCTAGCAAACTAAAATCAGAAGCCATTAACGGAATATCTTCTGCAGATAGCTCTCTTGTATGGTCCTCCATTTTGCTAATTGAGTTTATTAAATAAAACCCAAACCCAAATACCAGAATGGTAATTAGTAAAAAGACAGACATTAATTTGGTCTTAATGCTCTTAAACTTAAATAAGTTTTTCATAAAAATTACCCCATTCATATTTTTTTACGCTTTCAACTTATATCGACAAATTTCGAGAAATATTAAGTTGTTTTTTGAAAACGCTTAAAAGTAAAGTTTGAGATTTTATGCATAAAAAAGCTCCACCTTTTGTGAATATAGGGTTCCGTTTTCGGGTGCTTTCTAATTAAAAGACACATACGTCTTTTCTTTATTTATCAAGGTTTCTCAATAAGTATTGTACTCTTAAACAGGAGGGTCAAAACTCCTGTCATTTGCAGTGCAGTTTCGATCTTTATAAGCTGGTCGATAATAAGCTGCTGATTCCCGCATCTAGGATCAAGAGGGTACTCACTTTTTGGTTGGGGGGATCAGGTTAAGCACGTGAGCTGATAATTAGACGGAGAAATTCCGCTTAATTAATAATTATTATTAAAAAAAGCTTAAATAAACGGAGAAATTCCACCTATTAGCTCGAAAAATTCGAAAATGGGAGATTTTGCTTTGCATAATCGGAAAACCTCCCCTTATTTACCCCGAAACGAGCTCCATTCTGTATCTAACCGAAAAATCTCCGCTTATTTACTTTTGCTGGTTACTCGATTAAGGACAAGACATCTTAGTTCACTCAAAAATCCAAGAGAACCTCATTTTGATGCATTACGATGAACCGTAAAGAAACTCGCCAATTACTATGGCGAGTTTTACCTTTTTATATACCAATAACGAAGTCAATACGACTGTCATTTAGGCACGTATTTTAAGAAAAGCTCTTCAAAACGGAACCCTTTGTTTTATTAAAGGGGAGCTCTCGTTTCTGATTGAGGTGCTTTACGTTTGTATACCTGGTATAGAACTAGGGCAAGAAGTGAAAGAATGGCACCAGACACATAAGGAAGCTGAAGAGAAACAGAGAATAGCCATCCTCCGAGTGGTGGACCAATGATACGACCTAGTGAATCAAAAGATGACAGCAAACCGGTAGTACTCCCGTGTCCAGCACTTGATGTCTTCGTTAGTAGGGATGAGACACTTGGTCTAATAAATCCATTCCCAATACCAAAAACAGTTAAATAAATTGCTGCGGTTACAAAGCTATCAATGAGTAAAATTAAAGAAAAGCCAATAGCAGAGATCAAAATTCCGAGCTGAATAACCGCTCCTTCTCCCCATTTTTTTGTCAGCCTTCCTACAAGTCCGCCCTGAACGATGGCACCCGCAAGCCCCATAACCATAAATACGTAACCTAGCTGAGCTGGTTCAAGCCCTGCTTTTTCAGAAGCAAAGTATGCGAATGTTGCTTCTAAGCCTGCTAAGGATAATGTCACAAACCATTGTAGGATATACAAAATGGATGCTGGACCTTTTAAGGCTGAAAAGATGGAATCCTTCTTTTTATGTTGGTTTTCTTTACGTTGTTCACTTGATAGTGACTCTTTTAATACAAACAAAACAAGCAAGAAGGTAAGTACAGATGATGCCCCTGCGATAAAGAAAGGGGTATGTAAGCTTTCTTTTGAGAAGATACCACCAATCGCTGGTCCAAAAATAAAGCCTAGTCCAACGGAAGCTCCGATGATTCCCATGCCTTTACTACGGTTCTCATGTGAAGTGATATCTGCCACATAAGCCATCACTGTCGGCATGTTGGCCGCTGATAAAGCTCCCCCAATAATTCTTGCTACAAATAGCATCCATAAAGAGGAGGACATGCCCATTAAAAAGAAGGAGACAGCCAGTCCGAAGATTCCAATCATAATGACTGGTTTTCGACCAATTCTATCGGAAATTCTCCCCCAAAAAGGTGCAAAGAATAACTGCATAAGCGAGTATACCGCCATTAATAAACCTAGCTGGGTAGGAGAAGCTCCTAATTCTTCCGCGTAAAACGGCATGACAGGGATAATAATTCCGAATCCCACCATAACTAAAAACATAACTGCAAATAAAATAGGTAACGCTTTCTTAACTTCCAAAATCAATACACTCCAATAGGCTTCAATTGTTTCTTTCCTTTTTATTATAACTCTAAGATTGTGGGTGATAAAAGTCTTAACCGTACTTTGGATACGTTTAGGGGTTTTATACTATGTGTGATTTCATTCGACAAATTTCTCCCACTGGGACAGGATAAATGTTAACTTTTTTTGTAAAATAAAGATTTTTACCTAATGAACGGTATTTATCTAATAAAAAAAGGATAAAAACCCCATCTTATTCATAAAGATGCTAGTTCTTTGTATCTGTTAAAAGTCTTGAAATTGAGATTTTGATAGTTTGATAGTACCAGACAAAAATCGACAAATTGCTATGGGTCATTTGACTGAGTTTTCACTACGTGTTACTAAATAATATAGGAAAAAAATTACTTCAAAAAACAGGAAATTATGAAGGAGCGGTTTGTCTTTGAAAGTGTTTAAGCATTTCCTCCTATTATTAGTCGTTACATGTTGTACCGTAGCTTGTTCAAACAAGGAGCAAACAAAGCAGGAAGAAGAGCCGAATAAGGAAACTACAACGGCTAGTGAGGATAGTAAGGAAGAAGAGAAGGAAGTCGTTGAAGCTGTGACGTATCCTGAACAGCCTTCCGCAGCTGAAGAGATGGTTCAGCAACCGGCTGGTATCCACTCAGAGGACCTATATGCATCTCTAGAGGGATCTAATGTTGATTCTGAACTTCCCATGGGTTCTGCCATAGAGGATTTAGTGGTAGAGGATTTGGAGCCAAAGGAAATTTATAATGGGTTGATTCATTATTTAGGCGCGGATTATTCACTCGTTTTTGATTCCTTGAAAAATTTCACTCCTGACTACGGGGCGTATGATTTATCAAAGGAACAACCATCCTTTAAAAACGTAGCCATTCATCTTGACTCAAGTGGAAGTATGAATGCTCAAGTTTCCGGTGGAGTGAAGATGGACTTAGCCAAACGAGCCATTGCTACATATGCTTCTGGATTACCTGCTTCAAGTAAAGTTTCTCTTAGAGTATACGGACACCAGGGGACAGGGAGTGACAATGACAAGGCAAAATCATGTTCGAGCACGGAAATGATGTACGATGCCAATACATATGAGCAGGTTAGCTTTGAACAGGCACTAACAAAGTTTAAGCCAAGTGGTTGGACACCACTGGCAGCATCCATTGCAGCTGCCTATGAGGATTTAAAGAAATCAGCTGATGATAAGTCTGAAAACATTCTATTTGTTGTGAGTGATGGGATAGAGACGTGTGATGGAAACCCAATCGAGGAGGCTAGAAAGCTAGCAAACTCGGATTTAAAGGTTAGTGTGAATATTATCGGTTTTGATGTGGATGATGCGGGGCAGAAGCAGTTAAAAGAAACAGCATTAGCTGGAAATGGAACGTATTATACCGTTAACTCGAATGTGGAATTGAACGATACGATTGAATCATTGCTACAAGATGCAAGGGCCACCTATGAACGGAACTTTGAAAAAGCAAAAGTTGGCTACAAGGTAAATATGAAAAAAGTAGAAATTGGTCAAGGGATAGAAGATCTTGGCTCTAGCTTTATGGACGTGTCTGATTCAGAAAAAGATGTCTTATTACAGGCTGTGTCTCGACTAGAGGACCAAGAGAAAATTACCCCTGAAGTAGGAGAAGAACTACGAATCATACTTGATGATAGACATACAGCTATCAGAGAGTACATCAACCAGCTAGAAGATGAAGCAAGAGAAAAGAATAACACGAAGCATCAGGAAGTGATTTCTAGTCTGAAGTGATAAATCTCCTTTTAACAAAGGGGACCCTAAAACAATCTGAAGACTATGAAACTAGAAATTTAGATAAAGAAGGTTGAGAGGATCAAGATGAAGATTTTACTTGATGAGACGTTGGGGTTTACAACCGGGGAATTTCCTGAAGTGTTGATTAAAAAAATTACGGTGAAAGGGGGGCGCTCTCTTGAGGAAATGCTTACGAAAAAGAGAGCGTTCCTTCCTCCTACATTAACGTCTAATAATCTTGAAATTAGTGAGGAAATTGATCAGCTACGTAGCTACATGAGTGGGTCCGATGAATTGCTTTACATATACGATCCTTATGTGACCAATCAAGGAGATATAAAGAGAATTCGAAATTGGCTTTATCCAAATCAGAAGCTATTTCTTGTCGATGGAACCAAAAATCGAGGCTATGTATTTTTTCTGTTAACGAAGCTTCAGGAGAGTACATATGAAGACGTGATGATGTCCTTACGAGGAGTGAGACAACATTTTCGAATTACGACAGATCTCCATTCACACAGTCCGTCTCGCTATCTTCAATTAAAAAAACCATCAAATAAGATGTACTATTTACTTGGAAGTGAAGGAACGAAGAAGGCCATTAAGGGAAACAAGCAGGAATTAATAACAAAGGTGATAGAATATTTTCCTGCTGACCCCATATATGTGGCTTCTAGCAAGCCAGTATCTGTAAAGGAAAGCAATGTTCATACCATCACGTTAAGTGGTATTAGCCTTCCAGTACAATCAGAAACCATTGATATTTTTATTTAGGAAATGATTACATCCAATGTAACGGAGTGACCAGAATGATTGATGCCAAGAGAAAGGCCATTATATTTTTAACATTATCTTTTTTATTAGCGGTTGCCACTGCAGGCGTCATCTTGATGCAAATAACAGAAGCGCAGAAAAAACTAGGTAAAACCGTTGCGGTTGCAGCTGCAGCCAAAAATATCGGATCGTACAGTGAAATTAATGAATCGGATATTACTTGGGTAGAGCTCCCTGAAACCAGTGCCTATGAATCGTTTATTACCGATGAACAGGATTTAAAAGACGCGATTTCGGTAGTGGAAATTGAGGAAGGAGACTTGCTGACCAGCACTTTAGTGAGGAAAAAACTCGATATTCCAGAAAATGAGCGTGTGGTATGGTTAAATGCCACAGAAGCTGTACTTATTGATCAAGAGGTGGCAGAAGGGGACTTAGTTGATTTAGTTGTTGCTAGAAATGATGAGAATGACAATTTAGTAACGGAACGCTTTTTAAATAATATTCGTGTTGTTCAGGTAGAAGAGGTTAAGGAAGGAGCCCCGAGAGTAAAGATTGCTCTAACCATTGAGGAAGCTGAACGGGTCATTCATTTTCAAAACTCAGCTGTGCAGCTTCGTGTGTTACGAGTCAATCAAGCTTCAGCAGGGTGACCAGGGAATTAATACGATAGGGACCATTGCGTTGGGGAAGGTGCATAAACGGTGAGTACATTTAAAGGATTAATGATTTCAAGAAACCATGCGTGGATAGAAATAGTCAATCAACTCATGGAAGAAATTAATATGGAGATTACAGCAGTTCCTGAGTGGAAGAGGAGCTTTCAGGATAGTCAACATTACCATTATGTTTTTGTTGATTTAGATGGTGGAGTTTCTCCACAACAACTACAGGTATCGACAACAACCGTTCTTATTGGTCTTTCTGGTGAGGACGATTTCGAACAGGCTAGGACCTGGCTAGTTGGAGGAGCAAAAGACGTTATTCTTTTCCCTGAAGAAAAACAGAGATTACTAGATTTAATTAAAGTGACAAACCAACAGTTAACGTTTCAAAAAGAAACCGAAGCAGGATATGGAGCTGGTCAAGTTCACGCGTTCTACAGTGCAAAGGGTGGGAGTGGGAAGACATTATTAGCGACGATGGCTGCCCAATCCTTCAGCGTTCACCAAGACTTAAAGGTTTTAGTGATTGATTTGAATGCGCAATTTGGAAATATGGATGTCTTATTTGGCGCCCAGCCATTTCGTTCCTACTACGATTTAATTCCGGTTATGGATGAGATGGATATGCGGCACTTATTGAATATTTCTACGGTTCATGAAGAAACACAAGTAACGTTTATTTCGGGACCTGTTGATCCGACAAAAGCAGAGGCCATTCCTGATGAATTAATCACAAGATTAATCCGTGTAGCTAGATATAACTATGATGTAGTGATTCTTGACTTGCCATCCGTTATTAATAACCTGACATTCACAGGATTAAATGAGGCGAACCATATTCACTATGTGTTAACGCCAGATAGTTTAGGGATGAGAGCATTCAGAAATGCAAGCGAGCTATTCAATCGTTTTCAAATTGGAAGAAATGATGAGCTCTCTGTGATTGTAAACCGTGTTCACTCAAAATCGGAACTAAATGAATCACATATTAAAAAGATTATTGATCGTGATGTGAATGGGCTTGTACGTTCAGACTTCTTTTCTATCCAGGCGGATGTGAATATGGGAGAGTCATTTTTTAAGAAGAAAAAGGATAAAGGAACGAACAAGGTAACAAAGGACATGAAGAAATACGTGGATGAGTTCGTTAAGCGAACAAAGGGGTGATGAAGCATGTCGTGGATTGAAAAAGCAGCGGTTCGAACACCTATGAAACAACAAACACCAGCCGAATGGAATATTGGCCAATCACAGGTCGACCGGTGGGTAAGACACTATAAAAATCGACTGATTAAAGAAGCGAATTTAGAAAGCATTACGACACTTCAGCCGGTTGAGAGAAAGAAGACCATTGAACGCCTTGTTACGCAGATGATTAATGAGGAAAAAGTGATTATTACTGCGGATCAAACTGAGCAGATCATTAAGCAAATCATCAATGAGTCTGTCGGTTATGGTCCCCTTGAAAGCTTGCTTCGGGATGACAGTATTACTGAAATCATGGTCAACGGAGCAGACGAGGTATTTATAGAAAGACAAGGGAAGATTGAAAAGACGAATGTGAAATTTAAGGATAACCAGCACGTACGCCATATTATTGACCGGATTATTGCTCCATTGGGTCGAAGAATTGATGAAAGCTCGCCTATGGTGGATGCTAGACTTCATGATGGAAGCCGTGTGAATGCGGTTATTCCGCCAATCAGTGTGGATGGTCCATCGATCTCGATTCGTAAGTTTAAACAAGATCCTTTTTCGCTTGATGATCTTCAGAACTTTGGAAGCTTCTCAGAAGAGATGGCGATCTTTTTAAAAGCTGCTGTGAAGGCAAAAGCAAATATCCTCGTATCTGGCGGAACAGGGAGTGGAAAAACAACGTTATTAAATGTCCTCTCTGACTCTATTCCCCGTGGAGAGAGAATTGTCACGATTGAGGATATGGCGGAGCTGCGCTTTACGTACGATAACTTGGTTCGCTTGGAAGCTAGGCCTCCGAATATGGAAGGAAAAGGGGAAGTAACGATTCGTCATTTGGTTAAAAATGCTCTACGGATGCGTCCAGACCGAATTATTGTCGGGGAGGTTCGTGGTTCAGAAGCGATTGATATGCTACAGGCGATGAATACGGGGCATGAAGGTTCATTGACAACTATCCATGCGAACAGTCCAAAGGATGCACTTGGTCGACTGGAATCAATGGTGATCATGGCTGGTTTGCCACTAACGGTAGAGGTTATTAGAGGTTATTTCGTGGGTGCTCTTGATTTAATTGTTCAAACATCTAGGTTTTCTGATGGAAAAAGAAGGATTGTTCATATTTCTGAACTGGTGGAGGAAGACGGCGAAATCTCCATGCGTGATATTTTTCATTTCGAGCGTCAGGCCACATTAGCGGATGGAACGATTAAAGGTGAATTTAAGCCAACCGGATATGTTCCTAAAATGTATGACCGTTTCGTTTCACATGGAGTTCAAGTGCCTAAGTCACTCTTTGCTGTAGGTTTGTTGAGATGAGTACGGCATGGATGTTGTTGTCAGGCAGTATTTTTACTTTTATCACCGGGATTTTCTACATCGTAAATGGGAGAAAAGCTCGTGACACCGTTAAGCGAGTCGATTCATGGTTTGAACAGGAAAAGAAAGCAGAAAGAAAAAGCTTTGTTCTCTTGATTGGGGATAAATTTGACTCATCTGAGTTATCGGAATCTCTCCAAAAAAAATTAGTTCAGGCAGATTTAGCATTGAAGCCATCGGAATATTCGGGAATTTATATCCTTTTATTAGCACTATTAACCTTTATAAATGTATTCATTCTTGGCCTATATGTGTTTATCGGATTTCTATTTGCCTACGTCATTGTTGCCTTAGGGTCTAAATTCTTCTTAAACTCTCGAAAAGGGAAACGAATGGATACCTTTAATGAGCAACTTCCAGAAATCTGCCGAATGATGTCTAACGGAATTAAAGCGGGTCAGACGATTCCACAAGCGATGGAAATGGTTGGACGTGATGTGAAGGAACCGAGTAAGAATGAGTTTCAGCAAATGGACTATCAACTAAAGCTAGGAGATAGTCTCGAATATGTTATGAATGGGTTTAGAGAAAGAGTTCCGAGTAACGATATTACCATTTTCGTTAGTACGATTCTGATTCAGCAGCGGGTAGGTGGAAATCTAGCTGAGGTATTGTCAACGATGGCAGAAACGCTTGAAGAACGCAGTCGTGTTCATAAAGAAATTCGTACCGTAACGGCGGAGAGTCGTTCGATCGCCTATATCCTTATTTTCATGCCATTTCTCATGGCCATGATGATGAATTTATTTATTAAGGGTTTCTTGAATGTTCTTTTTACTCCATTTGGAATGATTTTGTCCGCTGTTTTTGCGGGAATTGTTAGTATTGCGTTCTTTATCATTAAGAGAATTACGAATATAAGGGTGTAAGCTATGAGATTTATAGGATTATTTTCAATGGTTATGCTCATTATCATCCTGCTTTTCTTGTTTATTAGCTTTATATATGTGTACCTTTTCATTGCGAAACGAGAAAATCTCTTACAAAACAATGGATATGTAAAGGGGAAAACTAAGCAAAAAGGTAGATTGATCGATCGAGTCATTGCACCAATTGTGAGATGGGGAAAAAAGGCTGGACCAGTAGGGATCAAATACCCTTACTTTGCCGATATTGAAAAGCACAAGAAGCTATTAGGTCAGGCCGGATATCCACTTGGGCTCCAGCTTCAAGACTTTTACGGGTTCCGTTTTGTACTCGGAATGATCGGTTTAGGGTTTGGCACGATTTACGGCTTTTTAGGGCTTCCTTTAGGAATTCCCATCATGTTTCTAACCATCTTTGGTGGTTTTTTTGGACCAAGTGCTTGGCTTTATTTTAGGGCAAAAAGTCGCCAAGAGCTGATCAGCATGATGATGCCTGATTTTCTTGATACGGTCAGTGTTACGTTATCAGCTGGTGTGAGCCTTGATGGTGCACTCAAGCAAGTGACAAAACAATTTAAAGGCCCTTTAAGTGAGGAGATTGACCGCTTCAATAAAGAGGTAGAACTGGGGGTTCCACGCCTAAGTGCCTACCAAGGGTTGATAGAAAGGAACTCTTCACGAGAATTACACTCGTTAGTCAATGCACTCATTCAAGGGACCTCTCTTGGGGTACCTGTATCGAGAACCTTTCGACTGCAGGCGGAAGACTTACGTGCTACAAGAGGTTTCTTGGCAAAGGAAAAAGCAGCCAAGGCCAGTCCGCAAATTACGCTGGTCACCACCTTTTTTATCGCTCCTGCTGTATTAGGACTGATTGTTGGTTTGCTCGCCTTAAATATTATTTATAATCCAGAAGCATTTGGCTTGGATTCATTCTTTTTTTAATAAATAAATTTAAAGATTACTAGGGAGGAAAAAATAATGATGAAGAAAACATGGAAAAAGGTCACAGGTGTTTATAATCGCTATGTAAATAATGAAGTAGGAGCTCAAGCGCTTGAGTGGGTAGCATTAGGTTTAGTTGTTTTGGCCATTATGGGTGTTATTGCCGCTGGGATTGACGGAGATACTTCAATCGGGAAAGCGATAACGGCAAAACTATCAGAATGGATTAGTGGAATGTAAGAGTTCATAGAGAGTGAGAGTAACCCATGAGGAGATTGCTAAAATCATATGTAAAAAATGAGCGCGGCTCACAAGCAATTGAATTTTTAGCGTTGTTTCCGCTTATGCTCCTATCCATCCTCCTTATATGGCAGATTGGGCTCATTTCTTTTTCATTAGTAGTAGCAGAATCTGCAGCTAGGGATGGGGCGAGGGCTGCCGCTATTCATGATGGAGAATGGCAGTCAGTAGCTAGAAAGTCAGCAGCGGGCATCAAAATTGTTGATGTTAGGGGAGGGCCTGGTACAGATGAAGCAGAGGTCATCCTTGATGTAAAGGCTCCTATTGTTAAGCTTCCTCTAATAGCGGATATTGACTTCACATTTACCGTTGATGCGGTCATGCCTATGGAGGAAAAGCCAGATGAGGATTAGACTAAATGCGCATTTGAAAAATGAAAAAGGCAGCGGAACAACCGTGTTTATGGTTGGCATGGTTCTCGCTGCTCTTTTTTTGGCCATTATCTTTTTTGATTTTTCCACTATCTTTGTGAACAAGCGCGTGACGCAAACGGGAGCGGATGCTGCGGCACTGGCGGCAGCAAAATCTTCAACCATCTCGATGAGGGAAAAATTGAAGGAAGAAACGCAAGAGGAACTGGATGAGCTAGGGGAAAGCTGGGAGGACTTTTTAGAAGCGGCGAATGCGCCTGGGGAACCACCTGCAGAAGGAGAAACCCCACCTCCTGCACCAACGACAAATGAGCTATTAAAGGATTTTATCGAAATGGTAGAGAGTCAGAAAGGCAAAACCATGCCGGGCTCCATTAAACGCTGGCTCCTCAACCATAGTGTGAGTGTAGAAGCAGAGGAAGCAATGAAATTCTTTTTTAGCGATGCTGAAGTAAGTGATATGTCCTGTAAAGCAGTACGGGACAACTTAGATGAAGCTAGAGAAGAAGCGGAAAAGTTTGCTGAGAGAAACGATAATGACAGAGTCATAGATTTTCAATTTATACCTCATCAGTTTCGGATGTATGTGGAAACCGACAGGAAGGGGAAATACACAACCGTATCAGATGAGGGTGTGCCAGCTATCAGCTCAGAGTCTTCAGCACGAATTGGCGAACCTGCTGGCTTCGACATATCTTGTAGTTAAATCTTATAAACTAAGATGAGGAGGACTGGATAGGTGCGTGATAGACAAAACCTAAGAATACTATTCACTCTTTGTGCCCTGTGGATGTTGTTATTCATTCCTTTGCAGTCGGCCATCGCAGATGTAGATGATGTAATCACCGACAATGGAGGAATTAATGAAACAGATCCTAGCGATGGATCAGATGAGTCCGCCGGTGGAGGTGGAGATGATGTCCCTTGGTGGGAAGAAGCCTGGGATAAGGTAGTGGATGTAGGAGTAGACTTGAAAGATCAATTAGGTGAAATTGGGAAAGATATCAGCAACGAGTGGAATGATTTCCTAGACTCATCAGAGCAAGTCTTTTCGGATGTTTCTGATTGGTTTGATACAAAGTGGAATGAAGCCGGAGACTGGCTAGATACAAAATGGAACGAAGCCGGAGATTGGCTAGATAAAAATAAATGGGCTCAGACCCTTATTGCAGCAGTCATTGCAACGGTAGTCATTGTGGCAGTTATTGCTGGATTGGTGGCACTTGGGGTCGTGGGAGCCATTTCCATTGCTGTCGTAGCGGTAATCGCAGTGGGTGCCATAGCTGGAGGTTTTATCTATCAGTGGATAGCAGGAGATGACTACAGCTTTTGGGGGGCATTAGGAAGCTCGACCGTTGGAGGAATTCTCGGATATTTGGGTACGGCTTCTGGTGCCTTTGCTTCTGCATGGGGATGGTTACGGGCAACCGCATGGCCAGCTGTCCAAGGCTGGGTTAGAAATACGGCGGTTCCGTGGATTGTCGGCAAATGGCAAGCGGGTGTAAACTGGGCGAGAACCGTTGCTTTTCCGTTCATCCGAACGAAGTTTACGGCTGGGGTGAATTTTGTTCGTACGAAATTTACAGCTGGGATGAATTGGATGAGAACTGTGGCTTTTCCTTGGGTTCGAGGGAAGGTTATGACTGGGTGGAATGGGGTTAAAGGATTTCTTCAGAATCCATTAGTAAAATGGGGTTTTGTATTTGGTTCCCTTGCAGGGTTCTTTTCTTCAATAGCTACAACAGTAAGGACAGGAGAGTTTAGTGTTGCTAGCCTATTAATTGATACAATTTTCGGAGGGATTACTGGGGGATTAACAGCGCCTTTCCTAATTGGGAGTTCAATAAGTGCGGGTACATTACTAGGATTATCTCTCTACGGAGGAATAGAAAATACGATTGGCGAAGCACTTAAGACAGGGTTTAATGATGGTTGGGATAAGGTAGATTGGTTTGGTTATGAAAGTGCTAAAAACTTCTTACTCGGTACGGTTGTCGCTGGATTGGCATCTAAATTAAGTCCGTACTTACAAAATTTAGGTCATGAAGTTGTGGTAGATACTGGGGCCAAATTTTTTGAAGAGTGGATAAAAAATAGTGCGGGAGATCAGATAGATAAACTATTGGATGAAAATAATTCTAATAATAAAACGAATGAAACTACCAATAAAAAAGAACCATCAGAACAAAAAGACAAGGAAAATAATATTAAAGAACCAGATAAGCAGGGTGAAAATCTAGAGAAAGATAAAGAACCTAACTTATCGACAGATTCTAAACAAATACAGCCGCCTATGGCTCCAATCCAATAGAAATGAGGTGGATAAAATGGACATAAAAAAATTCAACAAATTAACAAAAATATATCTAGTATTCTTAGTTATATCAATAATTACTTATTTCTATTTTAAATTGGAAAATGGGACGATTAATGTAGCTGAAGAAAGAACTAATCTAATTATTATGATGGTTCTAGTTCTATTTGGTACTGTAATGGTTGGAATAGGAATGACTGCAATTAAAAAGAATGAAAAATATATTGAAAAAAAATCAGTATATGGCGGAATTTCAATTGCAGTTATTTTTATACTTTGGAGATTAGCAATTAACTTTTTTTAATATTTTTCCATGGAGACAGGTGTATAGATAGAAATAGAGAAATTCTCAAGATTTAAGAATTTGTACATTGTTTCAATTGTAGTAGGATTAGGATTCTACTTCTATTTCAAAGTGGAAAACAACATGTTAAATATGCAAGAAGAAAAATATAACTAAAGCTATTGCTGCGGTATTTATTATTTTTGGGCTACTAATGAGTGTTTTCTAAAATGAGGTTCTCATAAATTATATGGAAAAGGAAGGATCGCAGTATTACTTTTGGGGGTTTTAGTTTTTTATGGATAAGAAAAAATTCTCAAAAATTACAAATCTATATCAATTTATCGTTGTAGCTGCATTTGTTATCTATGCCTATAATGTACAAGAGAATTGGAGAATCGATGTTTCAGAAGAGAAGTACACGTTAATGGCGTTTGTCATTATTTTCCTTTTAGGTGGCGCATTATCAGCGGTAGAGCTTAAGGCCTCAACAGGTAATGATAAAACAGTTTCCAAGAAGGCTATATATTGGGGGATAGCCTTTACCCTTGTATTTTTTGCATGGAGGCTAGCATTAAGATTATTTTAGACTGAAAAATTGATTAGAGTACCTAAGAGTCGTTCCATCTAAAGGATCTCTTCTAGATAGAATTTTAAGTTAATGCGACGTGTTAAAGCGTCGCATTTTTTTGTGTGAGCAAAGATATGTGTCAAAGGTCATTTTATTAGTGAATATCTGACACGACAGGAGGTTGGGCATAGGTATTTGTTCTGATTATAGAACGAAAGATTAATAGTATAATAGTAGTGTAAATTTGGAAATGAAGTGTTTACTCTTGTAAATATTGTTAGTTCTTTGTATAGATAGGGTTAAGGTTTCGTTAAAAAGAACGATAAAAGAAATGAAAATGGTAAGTTGATAGTAATACCTCATGTACTTCCTTCCGAGAGAAAGGAGGGATAGTAAATTGGTTGGTTTGGTTAGTTGGGAGTACTTATTTGAGGTTAACTATAAAAGAGATTTAGAGGAGGAACACACTTGAAGAGGCTTAGGAAACAGCTTTTTGCAGTAACAACAATGTTTGTCATGTTAATTAGTATGGTTCTCCCATATCGGGCACAGGCAGCTGAACCGATTACGGTTGCAGAGGCGATTGCGAATAATACGGGGACGGCTACTGTTGTTGGCTACATAGTAGGACATACTACAGGAAACAATAATTATAATTTTGAAGGGCCCTTTGCAGGAGATACTAATTTTGCCATAGCGGACAGTCCAACTGAAAGAGATAAATCAAAAATATTACCCGTTCAGCTCCCTTCAAGTTTTCGTTCGGAGTTTGGACTAGCAACTAATCCTGAGATTATCGGGAAAAAGGTATATGTTACTGGTACACTCGAACCTTATTTCACAGTTCCTGGGTTAAAATCTCCAACTGCCATGTCATTCGACGGCACAACCCCACCTCCAGATGAAGAAGACCCTGTAACAGGCGAAACAGGTTTGAAAATTCGCGACATCCAAGGTCAATCTCATACTTCACCTTATAAAGATAAAAATGTAGTAGATGTACCTGGCGTAGTAACTTACGTTGTAGACGGTAGTAATTTCTATATTCAAGATCCAAATCCAGACGACAATCTAAATACAGCAGAAGGATTACTAGTCTACAAGCCAACTCATGGTGTTGCTGTCGGCGATAGTGTAACGGTTTCTGGACTTGTAAAAGAGTGGGTTTTGGATGGATATGCGGAAAAGCTACAAACAGACTTGGCGATGACCGAAATTAACGCTCAATCAGGAAAGATTACGAAAGTTTCTAGTGGAAATGAACTTCCGGCTCCAATCGTCATCGGTAAGGACGTAATTCCACCATCATCTGTCATCGATAATGACAAATTTGGAACGTTTGATCCAGCAGAGGATGGCATTGATTTTTACGAGAGCCTTGAAGGAATGCTCGTTTCAATCGAAAATCCAACCGTAACTGGTCCGCAGAAATATGGAGAAGTTCCTATTATTACGGGTCAAGTGGAAGGAAAAGCGTATACCAAGGAAGGCATTCCTCTTTTAACAAAAGAGAATCAAAATCCTGAAAAAATGCTTCTTCAGCTTGATGATCGCAGTTATGTGACAAAAGCTGGTGACTCTTTTGACGGAACTGTCACAGGAGTGGTTAGCTATACATTTAGTAACTTTAAGATTCTTACAAAAGCAGCCGATCTACCAGAACTAGTAGAACGTGAAAGATCAAATGAAGTAACAACGATTGAAGAAGAGGAAGATAAATTAACGGTTGCAGCCTACAACATCGAAAACTTCGTCGCAACAGACACAGTGAAGCGTGACAAGCTAGCGAAATCAATGGTGGACAACTTGGGTTCACCAGATATTATCGGCTTAGTTGAGGTGCTTGACGAAAGCGGTGAAACGAATAACGGTGTGGTTAAAGCTGACGCAAACTATAAAGCATTAAGTGATGCGATTGCAGGATTCGGCGGACCAACTTATGCATGGACAGAAATCGCTCCAGTTGATGGGGAAGACGGTGGAGTTCCTGGTGGAAACATTCGCGTAGGCTATCTTTACAATCCTGACCGTGTTCAACTTAATGAGGCACCAAAAGGAGATGCTACAACAGCGGTTGGGTATGAAAATGGTTCACTTACCTTAAACCCAGGACGTATTGACCCAACAAACTCGGCATTCAAGAGTAGCCGTAAGCCACTAGCTGCCGAGTTTACGTTCCAAGGCGAAGAGGTGATTGTGATCAACAATCACTTTAACTCAAAAGGTGGAGATCAACCGTTATTCGGGAAAAATCAACCTCCTTACCTTGAGAGTGAAGCGCAACGTGTAGAAATTGCAAACATCGTTAATCATTTTGTCTCTGACATCAAAGAAAAGAATGAGGATGCGAATGTAGTCGTATTAGGTGACTTAAACGATTTTGAGTTTTCTGCACCACTTGCTGCATTAAAAGGTGATGATTTAACGAATTTAGTAGAAACTTTACCTGCTTCAGAAAGATACACTTACAACTATCAAGGAAATGCACAAGTACTGGATCATATTTTAGTAACAAATAACTTAGCTGAAGCAGCTGAGCTTGATATCGTAAACTTTAACTCTCCTTATATGGAAGAGCATGGACGTGCTAGTGACCATGACGCATTAGTGGCTCAGTTAGATTTAGCGGTGGAAGAAGGACCGTTCACCTTGTCCCTTCTTCATACAAATGATACACATGCGTATGTGGAACAGTTCCCACGATTAATTACGGCAGTGAATGAGCTGCGTGCTCAGAAGGAAAATAGTTTATTGCTGAATGCAGGGGATGTGTTCTCAGGAACCTTGTATTTTAGACAGTATCTAGGTCTAGCTGACTTGTATTTTATGAATCAATTAGGCTTTGATGCCATGACTCTAGGAAATCATGAATTTGATAAAGATTCTGCAACATTAGCGAACTTTATCAAACAAGCGGAGTTCCCAATCGTTTCTTCTAACGTGAACATGACAAATGATCCTGACCTAGGACCACTGTTCAATGATTCAATTGGTGGAACGAATGAACAAGGTGAGATTTTCCCAGCGATTATTAAACAAGTAGACGGGGAAGAGGTAGGGATTTTTGGGTTAACAACGGAAGATACCGCATTCCTAGCGAATCCTGGTGACAATGTTGTATTTGAAGATGCTGTTGACAAAGCAAATGAAACCATTGAAATGCTTGAAGCACAAGGTGTAGATAAAATTATTGCACTTTCACATTTAGGTTATCAGCCAGATGTAGAGTTAGCTGGTCAAGTGGATGGAATTGACGTAATCGTTGGTGGACATTCTCATACCACGCTAACAGAACCAGTTGTTATTGAAAAAGCAGAGCCAACGTTAATCGTTCAAGCCAATGAATACTTAAAATACCTTGGCGTGCTTGATGTAACTTTTGACGAAAATGGTGTAATTGCTGATTACGCTGGTGAATTAAAGGCATTAAGTGGCTATGCTGAAGATGCTGCAGCAAAGGCAAAGGTAGAAGAATATAAAGTGCCTTTAACTGAGCTTCAAAAGCAGGTGGTAGGTAGTACATCTGTCGCCTTAAATGGGGTACGTGATGATGTGCGCAGTAAGGAAACCAATCTAGGAAACTTAATTACAGATGGAATGGTAGCAAAAGCAAACGAGTTCATTCCAACATATATCGCAATGCAAAATGGTGGAGGAATCCGTGCTTCCATTGATACAGGCGATATCACTCTTGGTGAGGTATTAACTGTATTACCGTTCGGAAACAACCTAGTCACTCTAGATCTGACGGGAGAAGAAATTCTTGCTGCCTTAGAGCACAGTGTGAGTGCGCCAGGTGCTGGTGGATTCATGCAAGTAGCCGGTCTAAAATTCAAGTATGACGCCGCTAAGCCAGTTGGTGAGCGAGTATGGTATGTGGAGGCCATGACGGCTAATGGTTATGAGGAGCTGCAGTTGGATCAAACGTACCGTGTAGCGACAAATGCCTTCACTGCTGACGGTGGAGATGGATACACCATGTTTAAAACAGCAAAGGATGAAGGGCGTATTACGGAGCTGTACATTGTTGATTTTGAAGTATTTACATCTTA
>NZ_JAKFCQ010000212.1:0-35603 GCF_036676585.1 Robertmurraya sp. | reverse complement strand
TTGCATGTATTAGGCACGCCGCCAGCGTTCGTCCTGAGCCAGGATCAAACTCTCCAATAAAGAGTAAGATTAGCTCTTAAAGTTAAAACGTTGGCTAGTGTATATTTCAACACTATCATTTTTTGTTGACGTATGATTTGTTTAGTTTTCAAAGAACAATTACTATCGCAACGAGGCGACTTTAATAATATATCATGTTTATCAACTCATTTCAACTACTTTATTAAAAAAGTTTTAACAACTATTTAAAGTACTTGTTGAGCTGACTTTTACTAGTATAGCAAGTCACTATTTATTATTCAATAACTAATAAATGGAAACATTCAAGAGCCAAATAGGTATAGTACCTATTTGGCTCTACCATCCTAAGGAATCTTTACTTCATCAATAAAAATCATCCGGTTTCTCTGCAAATGAATAATTTCAGCAGTAGGTAATACTTTTACAAGTGGCCTTGTTGGTGCATTATCATCAATAAATAGAATTTCAGCTTCTTGTCCATTTGAAAGTTTTACTAAACTCCCAATTGAAATATTCATAATGCCAGCTTGAAGTGCACGGATGGAGGCAATATCAAACTGTCCAAATAAATCTTGGAGCATCATCTCCAATACTTTAAAAGGAGACTGTTTTTTTCGATACAATCGTTGTGAAGTCATTGCATGGAATGTGTCTGCGACCCCAATAATTTTTGCATATTGGTGGATTTTCTGTCCCTTTTCTCCTAATGGATACCCACTTCCATCCATTCGCTCATGATGCTGGAAGATGGCGATTTTCCCAGCCTCTCTAATAAAAGGTGTACTTTGAATAAGTCTATAGCTATACGTCGGGTGGTTTTTTACCTCTTGATACTCCTCTTGTGTAAGAGGAGTTCTTTTATTTAATATTCCTTCAGAAAGCTTTGCCATTCCACAATCACTTAAAGTTCCAGCCAAAGCAACCTGAACAATCTCCCCTTTATTAAAACCTAGTTTCTTAGAGATAAAACTGCTAATTAATCCAACAGCAACCGCATGCTGGTATAAATAGTCTTCCTCAGTTGAAAAGTGGTGAAGTTGAAAAAGATCTGCTTGATTGTGATCTATTTTTTCGATTAACGGAAATATAATACTACGTACCTTTGTAACATCTACTGGCAAACCCGACTGCCAACTTCGAAACTCTTTTTTAAAGCTTCTTGATGCTTGAAGAAAGAGTTCTGTGAATGTAAGTTCTCTTGGCTCTTCATTTTCCTCACGTCTCACTTCTTCGTCATCCAAGAGTATCTCATTAGGAATAAAAGGATGACCGCTAGACAGAGTCTTTTCAACCTCTAATTCAGGTATTAAGAAGGCTTTTAATACTTCAAGCAATTCGGAAGTCAACACTGTTTTCTTTTGGACAATTGCCCGGCCCGAAGACCCAATAACATCTTCAGAAAGAATGCACCCTTCTTGAACTTCTTTTATAAGAACTCGCACTAATTACACCCTCTAGTAATAATATTCTTAGTCTATTTTACCCAATTCATAAAAAAAGAGGAACATAATAATGTCCCTCTCTTACAAATTATTCTTCATCCCCTGGTTCAAAGTCTTTTGACTCTTCTTCTTCACCAACGATGACTTCTTCTTTTTCTTCCTCTTTTTCTTCTTCCTTTTCAACCATCGCTACAGTTGCTACGAATTCTTCTTCTGACTCATTCAATCTGATCAATCTCACACCTTGAGTATTTCGTCCCATTGTTGAGATATCACTAACCGCCATACGGATTAAGACTCCGCCTGTAGTGATCAACATTACATCTTCTTCACCTGTTACAGCCTTCATCGCAACTAGGCTTCCGTTTTTATCTGTAATGTTACATGTTTTGATTCCTTTACCACCACGCCCTTGAATTCTATATTCTTCAGCAGGCGTACGTTTACCGTACCCATTCTTAGTAACAATTAATATCTCTGTATTCTCTTCAAGTACTTCCATTCCAACAACTTCATCTGTTTCATCAATGTTAATTCCTTTAACTCCTGTTGCAGTACGTCCCATAGAGCGAACATCTGTTTCAGGGAAACGAATGAGTAACCCGTTCTTCGTTCCAATAATAATTTCTTTACTGCCATCTGTAAGACGAACAGAGATCAATTCATCTTCCTCACGTAAGTTTAAGGCAATTAAACCATTGTTTCGAATATTCGCAAACGATGTCAGTGGAGAACGCTTAGAAATACCCTCTTTGGTAGTAAAGAACAGGAACCAGTCATCCACAAACTCTGAAACAGGAATAATGGCATTCACCCATTCTCCTTTATCCACTTCAAGTAGATTGATGATTGGAATTCCTTTTGCTGTTCTTGAGAATTCAGGAATTTCATACCCTTTTGAACGATACACTTTCCCTTTGTTTGTAAAGAAAAGAATTGTATCGTGAGTAGACGTTGTCACAAGATGTTCAACGAAATCATCTTCATTCGTACCCATTCCTTGTATCCCTCTACCACCACGCTTCTGTGCACGGTAGGTTGAAACTGGTAGACGTTTGATATATCCGTTATGAGTTAATGAGATAACGATGTTCTCAACCGGAATTAAATCCTCATCTTCAATGTTTTCCACTCCACCTGTCACAATTTCTGTACGACGGTTATCATTGAAGCGTTCTTTAATTTCAGATAGTTCTTCTCTTATGATTTCAAGAACCTTCTCTTCATTAGCTAAAATTTCCTTCAGCTCTGCAATTAACTTCACAAGGTTTTGATACTCTTCCTCGATTTTTTCACGTTCTAAACCAGTTAAACGCTGTAATCGCATATCTAAAATCGCCTGTGCTTGCTTTTCAGAAAGCTGGAAGGTAGTCATTAACCCCTCACGTGCAATATCTGTTGTTTGTGAAGCACGAATTAAGCTAATAACCGCATCTAAATGATCTAGCGCAATTCGTAAACCATCTAAAATATGAGCTCGTGCTTCTGCTTTTCGTAACTCAAATTCTGTTCTTCTACGAATGACTACTTTTTGGTGATCCAAATAATGAACTAAACACTGCTTTAGGTTTAAGACCTTAGGCTGTCCATCCACTAAAGCTAATGTGTTGATTCCAAAACTAGTTTGTAGAGCTGTTTGCTTATAAAGATTATTCAACAACACATTGGCATTCGCATCTTTACGAACCTCAATCACAATACGCATACCTTTTCTATCTGATTCATCACGTAGATCTGTAATGCCGTCAATTTTTTTCTCACGAGCAAGCTCAGCAATTTTTTCGATAAGTTTTGCCTTGTTTACTTGGTATGGAATTTCATTAACAATAATAACTTCCTTGCCATTTGCTTTTTGTTCAATGACAACCTTTGCTCGTATTGTAATGGAACCTCTGCCTGTTTCGTAAGCCTTTCGGATCCCGCTTCGGCCTAGTATTAATCCTCCAGTAGGAAAATCGGGACCTGGAATGATCTCCATGAGCTCCCCAGTCGTGATCTCAGGGTCCTTACTTACCGCTAACACACCATCAATGACTTCACCAAGCTGATGGGGCGGAATATTCGTTGCCATTCCAACAGCAATCCCTGTTGTTCCGTTAACAAGAAGGTTCGGGAATCTAGCAGGTAGAACAACCGGTTCCCTTTCTTCTCCATCATAGTTGTCTTGGTAATCAATCGTGTCTTTATTTATATCTCGCAACAGTTCCATTGAGATTTTTGACATTCTTGATTCTGTATAACGCATCGCTGCCGCTGAGTCGCCATCAACAGATCCAAAGTTTCCATGGCCATCAACAAGCATGTAACGATAGTTAAAATCCTGAGCCATACGTACCATTGTTTCATACACCGCTGAGTCTCCATGTGGATGGTATTTACCAATTACATCCCCAACGATACGAGCAGACTTTTTATATGGCTTGTCAGAATGCATTCCAAGGTCATGCATGGCATATAGAATACGACGGTGAACAGGCTTTAATCCATCTCTAACATCTGGCAAAGCACGGGAGACGATTACGCTCATCGCATAGTCTAGGAATGAAGTCTTCATTTCTTGGCTTATATTTATTTCTTTAATTTGTGAATTTGGTGTTTCAGCCAACGTGTGTACCTCCTTTAAAGCTAATGATGATCCTTTGTAAGCCTTCTATGAAAAGAAAAGGAGGATAGTGGTTACCCTCTACCCTTTTTTAAATATCTAAGTTTTTCACGTATTGTGCATTTGCTTCGATAAAGTTACGACGTGGCTCCACTTTATCTCCCATTAGCATTTCGAATGTTTCATCGGCTTCAATGGCATCTTGAAGACTAACCTGTAACATTGTTCTAGTCTCTGGGTTCATGGTTGTTTCCCAAAGCTGATCAGGATTCATCTCACCTAATCCTTTGTAACGTTGAATATTAGGTTTCGGTTGACTCGGAAGCTCTGCGAAAATACGGTCTAATTCTTTATCGTTATAGGCATATTCAATGCGTTTCCCTTGTTGAACTTTGTATAACGGTGGCTGAGCGATATAAATATAGCCAGCCTCTAAGATTTGTCTCATATATCGATAGAAGAATGTTAGAATCAGTGTTCGAATATGCGCACCGTCAACATCTGCATCCGTCATAATTACAACTTTATGGTAACGAGCTTTCGAAAGATCAAAGTCTTCGCCAATCCCTGTTCCAATTGCTGTAATCATGGCACGAACTTCATTATTTGAAAGGATTTTATCCAATCTTGCTTTTTCTACGTTAAGGATTTTCCCTCTAAGTGGAAGAATCGCTTGGAAATGACGGTCACGTCCTTGTTTTGCTGACCCACCCGCTGAGTCTCCCTCAACGATATATATCTCACTTATTTCAGGATCTTTAGAAGAGCAGTCAGCAAGTTTACCAGGTAAGCTCGATACCTCAAGGGCACTCTTTCGACGTGTTAACTCTCTCGCTTTTTTGGCAGCTAAACGGGCTCTTGCCGCCATTAAGCCTTTTTCAACTATTTTCCTAGCAACTGTAGGGTTTTCAAGAAGAAACTTATCCAGTGCCTCGGCAAAAATCGTATCTGTTGCTGCTCTTACCTCTGAGTTACCAAGCTTCGTTTTTGTTTGGCCTTCAAACTGTGGATCTGGATGTTTAATTGATACGATAGCTGTTAAACCTTCTCGTACATCATCACCAGACAGATTCGAATCGTTTTCTTTTATCTGACCATATTTTCTCGCATAGTCGTTTATGATTCTCGTAAGAGCTGTTTTAAAACCAGATTCATGTGTCCCACCTTCATGGGTATGAATATTGTTCGCAAACGAGTAAATATTACTTGTATAACTATCATTGTACTGAATGGCGACCTCGATGGTAATTCCCTCTTTTTCGCCTTCAATAAAGATTGGCTCTTCATGTAGAACTTCCTTTGATCTATTTAAGTGCTCTACATAAGACTTTATACCGCCTTCATAGTAATATTGGTTGCCTTTATTTTCTTCACGCTTATCTTCAATCGTTATTTTTAACCCTTTGTTTAAAAAGGCAAGCTCACGGATACGATTGGCAAGGGTCTCATAATCATACTCAAGAGTCTCAGTGAAAATTTCACCATCTGGGACAAAGTGAATCGTCGTACCTGTATGGTCTGTTTCTCCGATCACTTCTAGGTCAGCAACAGGTACTCCACGCTCAAATTTCTGGTAGTGAATTTTCCCTTCACGATGTACATACACTTCTAATATCGTGGATAGCGCATTAACTACAGACGCACCCACTCCGTGAAGTCCTCCAGAAACTTTGTAACCTCCGCCACCAAACTTTCCTCCGGCATGAAGGACGGTCATAATAACTTCAACTGCAGGTCTTCCCATCTTTTCATGGATACCGACTGGAATTCCGCGTCCATTATCAATAACTGTAATGCTATTATCCTTTTCAATTACCACATTTATCTCTGTACAGAAGCCAGCTAAAGCTTCGTCAATACTATTGTCAACGATTTCCCAAACTAAATGGTGGAGTCCTTTGACACTTGTGGAACCAATATACATCCCCGGTCTTTTTCTTACGGCTTCAAGACCTTCCAGAACCTGTATCTGATTTTCATCATATGATTGTTCTTGGACTTCTTTTTGTTCCATTGCCATAAACCGTTCACCTACTCTTTCTTTCACAATTAAGCAAAAATCAACTGATTTTCGCGTACCAAATATATATTTTCACTTAGCAAAAGAGCTAAGATTATTCTAATACTGAGCTGCATATTATTAAGAGCGTTTTTTTAATGTTCCAGATGATAACGGTGAATAATAGATTTTGTCTTTTGTAATCACGATAGATTTATATCCACCTTTTGAAAGATCCACAACCACTAAACGATCATGCATTAAAAACTCATTCATTTGTGATGATGAGACGACACTTTCTTTACTTATGATAGCAACGATATCTATTGCTCGAACCAATGTCTCTTCTCCAATATGAACATACATAAGACCACCTCATAAGATTTGTTTAATCGTCCCACTATCAACGGTAAAGGTTGACGCTTCTTTAAGTGTTTGATGGTCAATTCCATCTACATTTGTTGTTGTCACAAATGTTTGTACCTTACCCTGAATGGTGTTTAACAAGTGAGATTGGCGATAATCATCCAGCTCTGAAAGAACATCATCTAATAGTAAAATAGGGTATTCCCCAATCTCCGAATGAATAAGTTCAATTTCTGCTAGCTTAACGGATAATGCAGTTGTCCGTTGCTGGCCTTGAGAACCAAACGTTTGTACGTCACGTCCATTTACAAAAAAGAGCATATCATCGCGATGAGGGCCAAACAGTGTTGTTCCCCGTTCGATCTCTCTTGTTTTTATTTTATCAAATTTATGAGTGAATACTTCTACCATTTTCGACAAATCTTGCTCTTCTGATACATCAACAGAAGGTTTATACTCAATCTTTAACGTTTCTAGTCCTCTAGAAATTCCACTATGAATAGGAATGGCCCACTTTTGAAGCATTCGGAGGAATTCATAACGTTTGGCTACGATACGAACAGCCTTGTCAATAAATTGCTCCGTTAAAATATCGAGCATCGTTTGGTCTGATTGCTTTTTAATCTGCAACATTTTTAAATAATGGTTTCTTTGCTGAAGAATTTTCTGATATTGACCCATTTCATGAAGGTAAATTGGGGATACTTGTCCAATCTCCATATCGATAAATCGCCTTCTAACCTGCGGACTTCCCTTAACGAGTGTAAGATCCTCAGGCGCAAACATAACCACATTCATATTCCCTACATACTGACTTAATTTTTGCTGCTCAAGATGATTGCATTTTGCCTTTTTTCCTTTTTTAGAAATAATCAGCTGCATCGGGAGAGGTCCGTGACTTTTTTTTACCCGTCCCTCTATTGTAGCATATTCTTCATCCCAGCGAATAAGTTCTTTATCATTAGAGGTTCGATGAGATTTAGCCATGGCTAATACGTAGATGGATTCCATGACATTTGTTTTCCCTTGAGCATTTTCACCTAAGATGACATTAACCTTGTTTTCAAAATTAATAGTCAAATCTTCGTAATTCCGATAATTTTTTAACCCTAAATGCTCAATATACATATTCAAAACATCCTTTATCCCTATACAGTAAGCGAGACTTCAACACATTTGTCGAAGCCTGCTTCCTTTTACATGACAATGTATGAACCGATGGTAGGAATTTCAACAACATCTCCAGCTCTAAGCTTTCGACCTCTCCTTTGATCTTGCTCACTATTGACAAATATTTCATATTCACCCAGGAACCACTTTGCCATTCCTCCGGTATCTATAACACCTGCTAGCTTTAAAAATTGACCTAACGTAATATACTCTGTGTCAATTTTCACTTCTTCTCTCAAATAGCCTCACTCATTTCTCGTAATTTTTCATGACGAGCGTTTTTTGTGTCTACTCTTTATTTTACTAAATATTTGATTGGTATACAAAGGGTTAAACGAAAAGCCACCAGAGAGACCTGGCAGCTTATTCTTAATACGTTCTTACAGGTAGAATCAATTGCAGAATAGAATCGTCATTCAAAGGTTGGATGATAAACGGCCTCATTGCTCCTGTAAAACTAATTTTTATTTCTTGCCCTTCTAAAGCTTTTAATGCGTCCATTACATATTTTGCACTAAAAGATATTTTCAACTCTTCACCAGTAATCTCTTGGGCTTGCAGCTCTTCAACTACTTTTCCGATTTCTGGTGTATTAGAGGACACCTCTATCACTTTTTCTTCAATGGTTGAAAATTTAACTACGTTGTTTCGTCCTTCTCTTGCTAACAAGGAAGCACGATCAATGGATTGTAAGAACTCTTTCGTATTAACGGTTACTTCTGTCTTACTTTCTGACGGAATCAACCGAGTGGTATCAGGATAGTTTCCTTCTAGCAATCTTGAGAAAAACAATAAATGCTTAGCTTTAAATAACACTTGGTTTTCTGTTATAACGATATCAACTAGGTCATTTGTATCATCTAGAATTTTACTCAATTCATTTAAACTTTTCCCTGGAATAACTACATTGTAAATTATGTCGTTCTCAATATCGACCTTCGCTTTTCTTAAAGCTAATCTGTGACTATCTGTTGCAATACAGATCAACTCTCCGTTTTCGACCTTCCAGTTTACACCTGTCAACACCGGGCGTGTTTCTGAGGTGGACACTGCAAAAACCGTTTGACGAATAAGGACTTTTAAGAGGTCTGTACGGATCTTAAAAGCATTTTGTTCTTCAATTTGTGGTAAGTGCGGATACTCTTCAGCATCAAGACCATTCAAATTAAATTCAGATTTGCCTGAACGAATAACGGTTTGAAAATGATTTTGAACATCTATTTCAACTGTATCTGTAGGTAATTTCTTTACGATTTCACTGAAAAACTTTGCTTGAAGAACAATTGAACCTGTTTGTTTGATTTCGACAAGCTCATCACCAGCTTCTTCTTTAGGTATAAATGATTCTATGGAAATGTCTGAGTCACTACCAGTTAATGTAACACCATCTTCAGTTACAACCATTTTTATACCGGTTAAGATTGGGATAGTTGTTCGGCTAGTTACTGCTTTCATAACATCCTGAACACTTTGAACTAAACGGTCCCTTTGGATAATAAAACGCATAAAAAAAGTCCCCCCGTATGAATGGAATATCAGGTTTATTTATATATTTTTTATTATAAAAAAATAGTAGAAGTAATAGTAGGGCCTGTGAGTATGTGGATAACTCCTTTGAGTGAAAGGAAATACAGCCTATCCACATGTGGACAGACTGTGAGTAAACAAGTGAAAGTTATACACAGTATTAAATTTTCAAAAGCTCATTAATCTCATTCAATTGTTTTTGGAACTGAGCATCTGTTTGAATAAGCTTTGAAATTTTCTCGTGAGCATGAATAACTGTCGTGTGATCGCGACCTCCGAACTCTTCACCAATTTTCGGAAGGGAAAAGTCGGTTAATTCTCTTGATAAATACATAGCAATTTGCCTAGGAAAAGCAACAGATTTCGTCCGTTTCTTTGCTTTAAAATCCTCAAGTTTCACATTAAAGTGCTCTCCAACGACTCGTTGAATCTCATGAATCGTAATGACTCGTGGCTTGGAACTTGGAATAATATCTTTCAAAGCTTCCGCAGCTAAATCAGCATTAATATCTTTATTTATTAGAGAAGAGTAGGCAACTACACGAATTAATGCACCTTCTAGCTCTCTAATATTGGAATCAATTTGATTTGCTATATATAGCATGACTTCGTTAGGGATATCTAATCCCTCAGCCTTTGCCTTTTTACGCAGGATGGCAATCCTTGTTTCTAAATCTGGTGGTGTGATGTCTGTGATTAATCCCCATTCAAATCGTGAACGGAGTCGATCTTCAAGCGTCGGAATTTCCTTCGGTGGACGGTCACTGGATATAACGATTTGCTTACTTTCCTCATGAAGCGTATTAAACGTATGGAAAAATTCCTCTTGAGTTTGTTCTTTTCCAGCAAGAAACTGAATATCATCAATAAGAAGGACATCTACATTGCGATACTTATTTCTAAAATCAACTGCTTTATTGTCTCGAATTGAGTTAATGAACTCATTCGTAAATTTTTCAGAAGATAAATAAACAACCTTTGCTGATGGGTTATGATCCTGCACATAATGCCCAATCGCATGCATAAGGTGGGTTTTCCCTAAACCTACGCCCCCGTATATAAAAAGGGGATTATATGCTTTAGCTGGTGCTTCAGCGACTGCTAGTGAAGCAGCATGTGCAAATCGGTTCCCAGAACCAATAACAAATGTATCAAAAGTATATTTCGGATTGAGCATATTTAACGGTAGCTCTTGATGGTCGTCATCTTTTATATTGCGTTTTTGTGGAATAGGAATCTCATCTTCGACTTCATTTTGATTTTGAGGAATGATGAATTTTACCCCTAGTTCTTCTCCAGTTATATCGTAGAGAATTCCAGCGATTAATTGCGAATAACGTTCTTCTAGCCAGTCACGAGCAAATTCATTTGGAGCCGTTACGGTTAACGTATCACCTTGCAAAGAATGGGCTTTAGTAGATTTTAGCCACGTTTCAAAGCTGGGTTTGCTAATTTTTTTCTCTATATTGGCTAACGCGTTATTCCAAAGATCCGAAATATTTTCCACACTGATCCCTCCTTTTAGGAATATAAATGCCATCTTTGAAGCGGCTAAACAGTCTACTAATTTTTCTATGTTTCCCGTAAGGATCACAAAAAAACATAGGTTATACAAGCTGTACAACCTATAAATTTATAAATATACAAATCTGTTAATGTGGGTAAGTATATATATAAGAAGTAATGAGGAATTTCGACAATATCCACGACTTGTGGACAACGTTCTACATAGGGTCTGAATAACCTATCCACAAGATATCCACAATCTGTGGATAGATTATTTATCCACATGTTTTTATCCAGAGTGAAAACACAATAATAATATCAAATAAATTAAGTAGACGCAATGGTTTTTTAAGTTTATCCACAACAAGTACAAGCTGTGAGTATTAATTGTCCACAGTGAGAGAATCTGTGAAAAAGCTGTCAATAAGCGTTGTGGATAATGGAGAAACGTGTCGAAAGTTATTAACAGTCGCTGAAAAATATGTTTTGGAGGAAACTTTGCCAAAACAGTTATAAAATAAAGAAGATCTTATCTGTTATTCTTTCTGTCAAAAGGAGTCGAAGATAGGCTATTGACTTTTTTTATAGGTCGCCTCTATAATTAGAAGGACTGTCTTTAAAGTTATTCCTCAGGGAGGTGTCATATAATGAAAAGAACGTACCAACCAAATAAGCGTAAACACAGCAAAGTTCACGGTTTCCGTAGTCGTATGAGCTCTGCAAACGGACGTAAAGTATTAGCACGTCGTCGTCGTAAAGGAAGAAAAGTATTATCTGCTTAGGCCACTGAAACGTCAGTGGTCTTTTTTCTCATTCAGGTGGAAGAAGAATTCAGGTTATGTATAGATGTTCACACAGAAGAAAATAATGGGAAGGGCAGTGTGCGCCTCCAGAAGCTAGAGCACTTGCTTTAATCTAGATCGTAGGTGTAATGAATGAAAAAGGAATTTCGAGTAAAAAAGAATAAAGAATTTCAAGAGATATATAAAAAGGGGAACTCTGTAGCGAATCGTCAATTTGTGGTTTATTTGCGAAATGTTCCAGAACAAACTCATTTTCGTGTTGGTTTGTCTGTTAGCAAGAAGATTGGAAATGCTGTGACTCGTAATCAAGTGAAAAGGTATATTAGACAATCCTTACTAGAGCTTCAAGAACATATGAAAAATGACTATGATTTGATTATTATTGCGAGAAAACCAGCTTCCGACATGACGTTTCATGAAGTGAAGGGAAGTTTAACTCATGTTTTAAAACTTGCGAAGGTTTTAAATGGTAGAGTAGAAAGAAGGAAATAAAATCTAAGTGATTACATTTTTTTAAGGCAATGTACTTATAAAAAATGATACAATACACTTGGATTATTTATAGACGAACAAGTAGTGTGTTTCTTTTTTCATCTAAAGATTGAAGTGGACATACTTGGAGGATATTAGATATTAAGGAGGAAAAAACGGTTGAAAAAGAAACTTCTTCTTTTAATCGGCCTCATATTTCTGATGGCACTACTTACGGGCTGTACAGAGTATAATAAGCCGATTACAGCAGAAAGCGAAGGTTTTTGGAACGAGTATATTGTATACCCATTATCGTTATTAATTGTCAAAACAGCGGAGTTTGCTGGCGGAAACTTTGGTTTAGGTATTATTTTAGTTACACTTTTGATTCGTTTGGTGATCTTACCATTAATGATCAAGCAAACAAAGAGCTCAAAGGCCATGCAAGCTATTCAGCCTGAAATGCAAAAATTAAGAGAAAAATATAGCTCTAAAGATCAAAAAACGCAACAAAAGCTTCAACAGGAAACAATGGCGCTATTTCAGCAGCATGGAGTAAATCCACTTGCAGGTTGTTTTCCATTAATCATTCAAATGCCAATTTTAATTGGATTTTATCATGCTATTTCTCGTACGAGAGAGATTGCAGAGCATAACTTTTTATGGTTTGACCTTGGGTCTCCGGATCCGTTTTATATTTTACCGGTTGTAGCGGGAATCACAACATTCATCCAACAGAAAATCATGATGGCGGGTGTAGAGAATAATCCTCAAATGCAAATGATGCTTTACATTATGCCGGTTATGATTATTGTGTTCGCGTTTAACTTCCCAGCTGCTTTATCTCTATATTGGGTAGTAGGGAATATCTTTATGATTGTTCAAACCTATTTTATTAAAGGCCCAGATTTAAAAAAGCTTGCTGAAACTGGTAAATCAGGAGGAGCGAAAAAGTGAGAGAGGTAACTGCTACGGGTAATTCCGTTGAGGAAGCAGTAGCGTCAGCTTTAGCTCAACTAGAAACAACAAGAGATCGTGCAGAAATAGCGATAGTTGACGAAGGGAAGAAGGGGCTATTTGGTATATTTGGGACCCGCCCGGCTATTGTTAAAGTATCTAAAAAAATCGATGCGATTGAAGAAGCAAAAAACTTTTTAACTGATGTAGCAAACAAAATGGGTTCACCAGTTGATATTGAAGTGATAAAAGAAGGCAAACAAGTTCAATTTATTCTTTCAGGGGAAAAGATTGCTCTCCTAATCGGAAAAAGAGGACAAACTTTAAACTCACTTCAATATTTAACGCAGCTAGTCATTAATCGATATGCCGACCAATATGTAAATGTATTGCTTGATGCAGAAGATTATCGAAAAAGAAGAAATGATACACTCATGCAACTGGCTGAAAGACTTGCTTTTAAGGCCGTTCGCACAGGCCAAAGAGTATCACTTGAACCAATGCCATCGTATGAAAGAAAAGTGATTCATACAGCTTTAATGGATAATAAGCGAGTGAAAACATACTCTGATGGAGTCGAGCCAAATCGTTACATCGTGATTACACCGAATAGATAAGAGTTAGATAGCGATCCCGCGTTGGTGGGGTCGTTTTTTTGTTTTTTGTGGTGCTGCTGTGATTGGATATTAGGGAAGCTTCCTCCGCTTTTCGTCTTATGCCTGTCGCCCATGACCAGCTTCCTCCGCTTTTCTTTGTCCAGCTCCGCCTCCTTGACCCTCGAGGTCATAAGTCAATCCCTTCCGGAAAGCAGGCTTTCCTACTGGGCTTGTCTTATGCTTGTCGGGTCAGAACAGTCGGCTCCGCTTTTCTTGTTATTCACATGTGGATAAGTTATGATAGAGCATAATGCACTTTTTTATTTGTGGATAATTCTTTTTTATTAGAAATGACTGTGCTATTCTAATAATTTGGGAAAAGATGCTTTTAATGAGTAAAGTTTCGTGACATAGATGAAGATAAGGAATATACATGTCCCTTAACGGGAAGAGGTGAAGGCAATGGAATTTGATACAATTGCGGCGATATCGACTCCGCTTGGTGAAGGAGCGATTGCGATTGTTCGTCTGAGTGGAGACGAAGCAATCCAAATTGCCGATAAGCTATTTAAAGGAAAAAGAAATAAACGTTTGATAGATGTACAAACACATACCATTCATTACGGCCACTTACTTGATCCAAAAACAGGTGAGGTTGCTGAAGAGGTAATGGTGTCTGTTATGAAAGGACCACATACATTTACGAAAGAAGATGTAGTAGAAATCAATTGCCACGGTGGAATTGTGTCGGTGAATCGTGTTCTTCAACTGGTATTACGATCTGGAGCAAGGTTGGCAGAACCAGGTGAATTCACAAAGCGTGCCTTTTTAAACGGCAGAATTGATTTATCACAAGCAGAAGCGGTAATGGATTTGATTCGTGCCAAAACGGATCGTGCCATGAACGTAGCGCTAGGACAAATGGAAGGGCGATTATCCAAGCTTATTCAAAGATTGAGACAAGAGATTCTTGAAACTTTGGCTCATGTTGAAGTGAATATCGACTATCCAGAGTATGATGATGTGGAAGAAATGACCCATAATATGCTTTTAGAAAAAGCAAATCTGGTTCGAGTAGAAATGAAAAAGTTACTCGAAACATCTCAACAAGGAAAGATCTTACGTGAGGGGTTATCAACGGTGATTGTCGGAAGACCTAACGTTGGAAAATCCTCCTTACTAAACAGTTTAGTTCAGGAAAATAAAGCAATTGTTACAGATATTCCTGGAACGACTCGTGACGTAATTGAAGAGTATGTCAATGTTCGAGGAGTGCCGCTTCGCTTACTAGATACAGCAGGTATTCGTGAGACAGAGGATATCGTAGAAAGAATTGGCGTGGAAAAATCACGACAAGTGTTAAAAGAAGCAGATCTCATTTTACTAGTTCTGAACTATTCGGATGATTTAACAAAGGAAGATGAAAACCTGTTTAAGGCTGTTGAAGGAATGGATGTTATCGTCATTATTAATAAAACAGATCTTCCTCAAAAGATTGATATGGAAAAGGTTAAAGAACTAACAGGGAAAAGTCCACTTGTAACGACCTCATTGCTTGAAGACCGAGGAGTCGATGATTTAGAAGAGGCGATTGCTGCTCTTTTCTTCTCTGGATCAATTGAGTCAGGCGATATAACGTATGTATCCAATAGTCGTCATATCGCTCTTCTTCACCAGGCGTTACACACCATAGAAGAAGCGATTTCAGGTGTGGAAAGTGGAGTGCCAATTGATATTGTACAGATTGATTTTACAAGAACCTGGGAGCTATTAGGGGAGATTATTGGAGAGTCCATTCACGAAAGCTTAATTGACCAGTTATTCTCGCAGTTCTGTTTAGGTAAATAATTTTTTTATAGATACAAGGAGGCAGCATGATGCAATATAGTGCTGGAAATTATGACGTGATTGTCATTGGAGCGGGACATGCCGGCTGTGAAGCGGGTTTGGCTGCTGCACGTCAAGGTGCAAAAACATTAATGATTACCATTAATTTAGATATGGTGGCTTTTATGCCATGTAATCCTTCTGTTGGGGGACCAGCAAAAGGAATCGTTGTGCGCGAAATTGATGCTCTCGGTGGGGAAATGGGGAAAAACATCGATAAAACGCATATTCAAATGAGAATGCTGAACACAGGTAAGGGACCAGCTGTACGTGCATTACGTGCACAAGCGGATAAATTTAGTTATCAGCATGAAATGAAAAAAACATTAGAAAACGAAAAAAATCTTACATTAGTTCAAGGTATGGTAGAGCAATTAATTGTTGAGGACGGAGTATGTAAGGGAGTAATTACGAAGACCGGTGCTACATATGAAGCAAAAACGGTTGTTATTACTACTGGTACCTTCCTTCGTGGTGAAATCATTCTTGGAGAGTTAAAGTACTCAAGTGGTCCGAATAATCAGCAGCCATCCATTAAGCTTTCCGAACACCTCGAAGAGCTAGGGTTTGATCTTGTTCGGTTTAAAACAGGAACTCCACCACGTGTGAATAGTCATACCATTGATTACAGCAAAACGGAAATTCAACCCGGTGATGATGAGCCTAGGGCATTTTCTTATGAAACAACCAAGTTTATTACAGACCAACTGCCGTGCTGGCTAACTTACACGAGCGAACAGACTCACCAATTAATTGATAATAATTTGCACCGTTCACCTATGTATTCAGGAATGATCAAAGGAACAGGTCCAAGATACTGTCCTTCCATAGAAGATAAGGTTGTTCGTTTCAATGATAAGCCAAGACACCAAATTTTCTTAGAGCCAGAGGGACGAAATACACAAGAGGTTTACGTTCAAGGATTATCAACGAGCTTGCCTGAGGAAGTTCAACATCAAATTTTAAAAACGATTCCAGGTCTTGAAAATGTTCAAATGATGAGACCGGGATATGCAATAGAGTATGATGCCATCGTACCGACACAGTTATGGCCAACACTTGAAACGAAAGTGATTCAGAACCTTTACACAGCAGGTCAAATTAATGGTACTTCTGGTTACGAGGAAGCCGCAGGTCAAGGTTTAATGGCCGGTATGAACGCGGGCCGAAAAGCATTAGGTGAAGAAGAAGTCATTCTTAGCCGTTCGGAAGCTTATATTGGTGTACTGATCGACGACCTTGTGACCAAAGGAACGAATGAGCCTTACCGATTACTTACTTCCCGTGCGGAATATCGCTTGTTGTTACGTCACGATAATGCCGATTTACGTTTAACAGAAATTGGTCGTAAAGTGGGACTTATCTCTGAAGAGCGCTATGGACGCTTTTTAACAAAAAAAGCAGCTATAGAAGCGGAGAAGGAACGTTTAGAAGGAATTATCATTAAACCTAAGCCTGAAGTTCAAGAACTCATTAAAGCTCAGGGTGGAAGTGAGTTAAAGGATGGTATTCGGGCCGCGGACCTACTAAAACGACCAGAGATGACGTATCAACATATTGAAGCCATTGTCCCATCTGAGATTGACTTAGATTTTGATATTAAAGAACAAGTAGAAATCCAAGTGAAATACGAAGGGTATATTGAAAAATCTTTACAACAAGTGGATCGTCTGAAGAAAATGGAGAATAAAAAGATTCCTGATAATATCGATTATGATGCCATATCTGGGCTGGCGACAGAAGCAAGGCAAAAAATGAAGCAGGTGCGCCCATTATCAATCGCTCAAGCATCAAGAATTTCAGGAGTAAACCCTGCAGATATCTCCATCTTACTTGTTTATTTGGAACAAGGAAAAATAGCACGTGTTTCAAATGATGCATAAAGAAAAATTTTTCCGGTGTGAGGAAGAAGGTACCCATGAATACAGAGTTATTTATTAAAATGTTAGAGGAGAAGGGGATTGAACTTTCTCCTCAACAGATTAACCAATATGAACAATATTTTCACTTATTAGTTGAGTGGAATGAAAAGATGAATCTGACGGCTATTACGGAGAAAGACGACGTCTATTTAAAACATTTTTATGATAGTGTGTCTGCTGCGTTTTATTATGACTTTTCAAGACCGTTAAGCCTTTGTGATGTGGGAGCAGGAGCAGGATTCCCTAGCATCCCAATTAAAATTGCATTCCCTCAACTACAAGTAACCATTGTGGATTCTTTAAACAAACGAATTACATTTTTAGAGAATCTAGCAAAGGAATTACAACTTGATGGAGTAACTTTTATTCATGACCGAGCAGAGACATTTGGTCAAAAGAAGGAATACAGAGAACAATATGATCTGGTTACAGCTCGCGCGGTAGCACGATTATCTGTATTAAGTGAGCTTTGCTTGCCGCTTGTAAGGGTAGGTGGAACCTTTGTAGCCATGAAGGCTGCTCATGCAAAAGATGAGTTAGAAATTGGGAAAAAAGCAATTGCCACACTCGGAGGATCCTTGAAAGAAACTCATTCATTCTTACTTCCTGTCGAGGAAAGTGAGAGAAATATTATTATTGTAGAAAAGGTAAAAGCGACACCAAAAAAATATCCTAGAAAACCTGGGACTCCGAATAAAGCACCAATCGAATAGAGTTACATTTTAGCTCATTTTATGGCATAATTTTAGTAAGTATGTAGGATAAAATAATCAATCATTGCATGTTTGGGCAGGAACTTGATTTTTTTTATAGAATACATTAATAGGGAGTTTCGTAAAGGTGGTGCAGGGTGATGAAGCAGACTTTCACACGCTTTTTTGGCCTAGGCGAAAAAGAGGGACAAGCTGAGACGGAAGAACAGGTTGAAGTAGTAACCGAAGCAGATCATGAAGAGATAAAAAAAATACCAATTGATTCAATTGTACCGAATCGCTTCCAACCAAGGACGGTATTTGATGAGGACAAAATTGAAGAACTCTCACGGACGATTCACATACACGGGATCATCCAGCCAATTGTTGTAAGAGAATTTGAAGAAGGTACGTTTGAAATCATCGCTGGTGAGCGAAGATGGAGAGCGATGAAAAAGCTTGGTTGGGATGAAGTCCCTGCCATAGTGAAAAATATGAATGATACAGAAACGGCTTCTGTCGCATTAATAGAAAACCTTCAAAGAGAAGAACTGTCACCAATTGAAGAGGCAATAGCCTACGGGAAACTATTGGAACTACACAATTTAACTCAAGAAGCTCTTGCGCAAAGGCTAGGGAAGGGGCAATCGACCGTAGCTAATAAGCTCCGCCTATTAAAGCTGCCGCAAGAGGTACAAGAAGCACTATTAAATAAATCCATTACCGAAAGACATGCGAGATCTCTCATTCCTTTGAAAGATGCAGAGAAGCAAATAAAATTATTAGAAGAAATTATCGAGAAAAACTTAAATGTGAAACAAACAGAAGATCGAGTGGCCAAACTTCTAGCAGAAACATCTGAAAAGCCAAAACCGAAGCGGAAGGCTTTTAGTAAAGATGTAAGAATTGCTGTTAATACCATTCGTCAATCTCTGTCAATGGTTTCAGATAGTGGCATCAACTTAAACTCTGAAGAGGAAGAGTTTGATGACTTCTACCAAATAACAATTAAAATACCTAAAAAGAAATAATAGATTAAGAGAAGCTTTGATGAGCTTCTCTCAGATTGTCGACAAAAGGTAGCTTCTCGCTGCCTTTTGTCATTTTTTTGTTTGGATGGTAGAGAAAAGGCTGATTTCCGCTCCGGGTGCTTGCTTTCCGGGGGGCGGGCGGTGAGCCTCCTCATCGCTACCGCTCTTGCGGGGTCTCACCTGTCCCGCTGATTCCCCCAGGAGTCAAGCACCCTCCGCTCCACTCAGCAGGTATACTCTTATAACTATGTTTTAACCCCCTTTTAGAGTTATCATCAAGCACCTAGCCAAGTCCAAATTTCTAGTTTCTTTAAATTCATGGCAGCAAAAGTAAGCATATACTTTATTAGATTGGAGTGGAGGGTGGCGACTCCTGCGGGAAAAGCGGCTCGGCCCCGCCCGCGGAAAGCGTCCACCCGGAACGGAAATCGAACTTTACCAAGTACCTCTTTTTTGTTATTTTTTCAATTAAAGCCCTAGGGAAATAAAAAAAATGATTCTCGTATCTTTTTCATGATAGAATAGAATACGTGATTGTCTTTTTGAAAGTTTTGAATTCAAATGTTATTTATGAAGATAAAGGTAGGTGACACCATTGGGGAAAGTTATTGCCATTGCGAATCAAAAAGGAGGAGTTGGTAAAACAACAACTTCTGTAAACCTAGGTGCCTGCTTAGCATATATAGGGAAAAAAGTATTGCTAGTCGATGTTGATCCACAAGGAAATGCCACAAGTGGTGTTGGTATTGAAAAAGCTGACGTGGAGCAATGTATATATGATGTATTAGTTGATGACGTTGAGGCAAAGGAAGTTATCATGCCTACATCCGTTGAAAACCTATATGCTATCCCCGCTACAATTCAGTTAGCAGGTGCAGAAATTGAACTTGTTCCAACCATATCAAGAGAAGTGAGATTAAAAAGGGCACTTGAGGAAGTAAAAGGATCCTACGATTATGTCATTATCGACTGTCCACCATCCTTAGGCTTATTAACCTTAAATGCGTTAACTGCCTCAGATGCTGTTCTTATTCCTGTTCAGTGCGAATTTTATGCACTTGAGGGGTTAAGTCAACTTTTAAATACGGTCCGACTCGTCCAGAAGCATTTAAACCAAGATCTAAAAATCGAAGGTGTTCTTCTAACGATGCTAGATGCCAGAACAAATCTTGGACTTCAGGTTATTGAAGAAGTAAAGAAGTATTTTCAAGATAAAGTATACAAAACCATTATTCCCCGAAATATCCGCTTAAGTGAAGCACCGAGTCATGGGGAGCCGATTATCATTTACGATCCAAAATCTAGAGGTGCAGAAGTCTATTTAGATTTGGCAAAGGAAGTGGTTTCGCATGGCTAAAGGACTCGGAAAAGGATTAAATGCGTTCTTTGCAAACATAGATGAGCCAAACAAACAGGAATCAATTACAGATGTTAGTTTGAAAGAAATACGACCTAATCCTTATCAGCCGAGAAAGATCTTTACCCAAGAGGCAATTGAAGAGCTAAAGCAATCAATTATTGAGCATGGAATTTTACAGCCTATAATCGTTAGAAAAAGTATAAAGGGCTATGATATTGTTGTTGGTGAAAGACGCTTTCGAGCAGCGAAAGAAGCGGGGCTCGAAAAAGTTCCTGTTGTCATTCGTGAGTTATCCGAACAACAAATGATGGAACTTGCCGTCCTTGAGAACTTACAAAGGGAAGATTTGACACCGATAGAAGAAGCGGCAGCCTATCAGCTCCTAATGGAAAAGCTCTCATTAACACAGGAGCAATTGGCTAAAAGACTAGGGAAGAGTCGGCCACATATTGCAAATCTCGTTCGTTTGTTAACTCTACCACCAAAAATCCAACAGCTTATCTCAGATGGAAAGATTTCGATGGGGCATGGTCGTGCCTTGCTTGGCCTTAGAAAAAAAGAAAAGTTACCTCTTATTGCTGAGAAAACGATGAAAGAAGGCTTGAATGTTCGCCAGTTAGAACAACTTATTCAACAGTTGAATGAAAATGTTCCACGTGAAACAAAGAAGCCAAAGCCAGAGAAAAATGTTTTCATTAAAGAACGCGAAGGCTTTTTGCGTGAGAGATTTGGCACAACTGTAAATATTAAAGAGTCTAAAAATAAAGGGAAAATTGAAATAGAATTTTTCTCAAAAGATGATTTAGAAAGAATTCTCGAGTTATTAAATAATAACCAGGAATCCTAATTGGAATAGAAAGTTTAAAAACCATCAAATGGGATGGTTTTTTTTGTGAGTTTCATGCTATATTGATAGCATGCTTTTTCGAGAAACGAAATAATCATAATAGGTGAATAGTATGTTTTTATTAGGTACTCTTGTAAATGGTTTATTGATCGTGGTGGGAGCGTTGTTGGGGAAGCTTCTTCATAGAATTCCGGAAGCGATGAAAACAACTGTTATGTTTAGTATTGGTCTTGCTGTGGTTGTACTAGGACTTCAAATGGGTTTCAAAAGTGAAAATTTCCTCATTGTAATTATTAGTCTTGTATTTGGCTCCGTGCTTGGAGAATTGCTAGATTTAGACGGGAAGTTGAATGCTCTAGGTGGATGGTTGGAGAAGAAGGTAGGGGGCTCCCAGCAAGGAAGTATTGCAGAAGGATTTGTAACGTCAACGCTTATCTTTGTAATAGGTGCTATGGCTATTATTGGTGCACTTGATAGCGGCATTAGGGGTGACCATGATGTGTTATATACAAAATCCATTATCGATGGATTTACCGCACTAATTTTGACGACCACTCTTGGAATCGGTGTTATTTTTTCTGCTATTCCGGTCGTGCTCTATCAAGGGGCTATTGCAGCTTTTGCTACCCAAATTGATCGTTTGGTACCAGATGCGCTTATGACTAGCTTTATAGCTGAAATGACCGCTACAGGTGGAATTATGATCCTTGCAATCGGATTAAATATTACTGGAATTACGAAAATACGGGTGGCCAATATGCTTCCAGGTATTTTAGTAGTTGCCTTGATTGTGACCATCATGTCATTTGCGGAAACTATACTAGGATAACAAAAGAGGCCTGCTAGTAATAAAGGCCTCTTCTTTTTATTCTCTGCCACTAATTGCGTCTTTTGTTGCGTGGTTTCCAATATTTTTCCATTTGGTAATTGGTTGATAAGTAATACTTGCTTGGTAAATTCCATTTGCAATGACTTTAGCCATTTTTAAAACTAAGTTTAATCTTGTGTTTTGTAGGACGAAGTACTCCATAAATCCACTCACATTAACGACTCCAGTTATATGGTAATCACCTACAGATGGAAGTTCCTTATTTACTCCAGCTCCTGGCTTAACAGGACCATCTGCCAGTTGTATGAAACCGACACTTTTGAGACGACCTAAGCAAGCATCAATCGCAATAATGATAGGGTTAAAATGTTTCGCTTTTATTTCCTCAAGCTTTTCAACTAAGTTCACTGCATGAATAGGGTCCTCGAGTGTTCCGTAAACGTAAAAGGAGTTCATTCTTTTTTCTTCAAGAAGTGTACCGACGAGTGGTCCCAATGAATCACCTGTAGACCGATCAGTTCCAATACAAACAAATACAATGGGACGTTCAATGGTAGCTACTGGTAGAATTGATACTAATTCAATTGCTAGTTTGTGAGAAGCACGTTGATCCTCGTAGGAAATCCTTGCACCATTGTCTTCCTTCTTATCAAAAAAGCTAGATTTCAAGTTCACTGGGTCCACTCCTTCGTAAATTGTAGTAACAGTATACGGAAGAAAAGCGAATTGTATACGTACTGTTTATGTAATTTGGAAAAGGGGTAGTTGGAAGGAGAAATTCCATTTTACTAGACAGGTCTTGGGAACTCTTTAGTAGTAGAAATATAGGCAATTTGAAGGAGGAAACCCTTTATACTACAAAGGGAGTATAGAAATTGATAAAATAAGTAAAATCTCCAACAATATATGATGAGGTGATTCGATGAAATACTGGGAGAAAATAATAAATGATTTAAAAGAAAAAGCAATGAACGAAGATTTATGGCTTTCTTTAGGAGAAGGAGCACTAAAAATCATAGCAATCTTTATCCTTTCAGGCATCTTCATAAAAGTTGGAAAAGTGATGATTGAAAATGTCTTTAAAGTCCGAACTCGTTCACCATTACGTGTATCGGAGCGAAGAGAAGCAACATTATTAAAGTTGCTTCAAAACGTCCTAACATATGTAGTGTACTTTATAGCCTTTATGATGATATTATCAACATTAACCATAGATGTAAGTGCGATGCTAGCAGGGGCTGGAATCGTTGGACTTGCCGTTGGTTTTGGAGCTCAAAACCTTGTTCGTGATATTATCACAGGATTCTTTATTATTTTTGAAGATCAATTTTCTGTGGGTGACTTTGTTCGAATTGGACAATTTGAGGGAACAGTTGAAGAGATTGGATTAAGAACAACAAAAATTAAGACATGGACAGGGGAACTTCATATTTTACCAAATGGTAATATTACGGAAGTAACAAACTTCTCCCTGTATAATAGTATGGCAGTTGTTGATTTAAGCATTTCGTATGAGAGTGATATTAAAAAGGCAGAAACCGTGATTTCGGAACTCTTACATGAAATGCCTGCTAAATATGAGGATATTGTTAAAACACCAGAGATTTTAGGAGTGCAAAATTTAGCTGCCTCCGATGTTGTCTTGCGTATTGCTGCGGAAACATTACCGATGAAACACTTTGTTGTAGCACGCTTGTTACGCAAAGAACTAAAAGAATGTTTGGATCGCAATGGAATAGAAATCCCTTATCCTCGTATGGTCATGTACTCTCGTCAAGATGAGGTTACCCCTAAGAAGGCATTGGGAAATGAATAGGAGTGAGAGCATTGGAGCAAAAAGAATTTAACTTGAATGACGTTGTTGAAATGAAAAAGCCCCACCCATGTGGAGCCAATCGTTGGAAGATCATTCGTTTAGGGATGGATATCCGTATCAAATGTGTCGGCTGTGACCATAGTGTGTTAATTCCTAGAAAGGAATTTTCACGTAAGATGAAAAAAGTATTAGAAAGAGCGGAGAGCTAGAGAAGTAGGGGGATGAGTATGGCAAGTACGTATACTTCTGCATGTCCGTTAAATTGTTGGGATAGCTGTGGATTTAAAGTAACAGTCGAGGATGGAAGGGTAACTCGGGTGGAAGGAGATGAAACCCACCCGATTACAAAGGGGAAAATTTGTGGAAGAGGTCGGATGCTTGAAGCACGAACCAATTCTTCTGAACGAATTCTCTATCCTTTAAAAAAGATAAATGGTGAGTTTCATAGAATTTCATGGGCCCAGGCACTAGATGAAATGGCTGAAAAGATGTCCTGGTTAAGAGAAAATAAGGGAACCACTTCTATTTTGCATAGCCATGATTATGCAAATGGAGGTTTGTTAAAAAATCTCGATCAGCGTTTCTTTAATTGTTATGGTGGTGTAACAGAATTAACGGGCTCACTATGCTGGGGTTCTGGAATTGAAGCGCAAAACTGGGATTTTGGCGATGCATACAGTCATGCTCCAGGGGATGTGCTGAATAGTAAAAATATCGTGATATGGGGTAGAAATGTAGCAAGGACGAATATGCATTTCTACTCTGCTCTACAAGAAGCAAAACGTAACGGATCCAAACTTTATGTAATAGATCCGTTATATAATGCTACTGCGAAACTAGCACATAAACATATTACAGTTAAGCCAGGTACAGATGGAATTCTAGCAGTAGGTATAATGAAAGAGCTCTTACGTTTAGAACTGGCTGACATAGACTTTATCGAAAAATATACGGTTGGATTTACCCATGTTAAGGAATTAATTCATACCGTTTCACTTGAAGAGATTAGTAGAATAACGGAAGTAGCGATAGATGTTATAACGGAACTTGCTTATTTATATGGAGATCGTCCAACATCCACGTATTTTGGCTTAGGAATGCAGCGTTATGGGAATGGTGGAAATACCATTCGTCTCATTGATGCACTAGTAGCTATAAGCGGAAACATTGGGATTCGCGGCGGTGGAGCAAATTATGCGAATAAGCAAGTAGGACAGAGTTTTCAGTTTGGTGAATTAACATTACCGGAGCGACGGAAAGAAGCTCGCAATTTTACCATGATGAAGCAGGCAAAAGGGATATTAGAAGCAGTGAACCCGACAATTGAAATGATTATTGTTACTTGTGGAAATCCAATTGCACAAGTTCCTAATACAAATGAGATGATTAAGGCATTTTCTTCTGTTGATACGGTAGTTGTGATTGATTCATTCATGACAGATACAGCAGAACTGGCTGATTATATTCTTCCGACGACAACGGCATTTGAAGAGGAAGACATATATTATTCTTCCATGTATCATCATTATGCTAACTATGGTCCAAAGCTTGTTAAGGCATCAGGGGAAGCGAAATCAGATTTATGGATATGGACAGAATTAGCGAATCGACTTGGGTTTGGTGAGGATTTTAATTACTCTAGAGATGAGTGGATGACAATGGCCATTCAACATTTAGAGGATAAAGAAATTACGCTCCAAACATTTAAAGAGAATTATCATGTAGAACTTCCAGTAGATGAAGTTCCATGGAGTGATTTCCATTTTAAAACACCAAGCGGCAAATATGAATTCCTTTCAAGTCGAGCGATCCAACAGGGGGAAGATGGACGTTTATCTTTATCCTTACCTAATGAATCAATCATCACAACTCCTGAGTTAGCTCAGAAATATCCTTATCAGCTTTTAACTATTCATCCCATGCGCTCAAACCATTCTCAGCACTATCATTTATTTGCTCAACCACCAAAGCTTCGTGTTGAACTATCAGCAAATATTGCAGAGGATCTTAATTTAGCAGAAAATGATTTTGTAGAGGTATGGAATGATCGTGGAGCGGTAAAAGGCTATGTTCAAATTCTTACTAATGCACATCCAAATACCATTAATATAGATGAGGGTATTTGGAAGAAGTATGGAGGATCAGTCAACCTTCTTACCCCAAGTGAGGAATCGGATAATGGACTGGGAAGTACGTTATATGATTGCTTAGTAAATATTAGAAAAGTAGAACAAGATGAAACTGCCATTTAGGCGGATTCTTCTTGTTCTTGTTTTTTTGTCATCATATCTCTATAATTGTTTAAGGCTAAAGGCTTTTATAAACTAGAAAAAATGTAACAAATAGATATAGTTGTATCGACGAATTTTGGTGCGAATATATAAATGAGGAGTGACTTGGATGGCACTAACAGCAGGAATCGTAGGTTTGCCGAACGTAGGGAAATCTACATTATTTAATGCGATTACACAAGCAGGGGCAGAATCAGCAAACTATCCTTTCTGTACAATCGATCCTAACGTAGGAATTGTTGAAGTTCCAGATGAAAGACTACAAAAATTAACAGAGCTTGTTCAACCGAAAAAAACGGTACCTACAACGTTTGAATTTACTGATATTGCTGGGATTGTAAAGGGTGCGAGTAAAGGGGAAGGTTTAGGAAACAAGTTTCTTTCTCATATCCGTGAAGTGGACGCAATTTGTCAGGTTGTTCGCTGCTTTGCTGATGATAATATTACTCACGTCTCTGGTAAGGTAGATCCAATTGACGATATTGAAACGATTAATCTTGAGTTAATTCTAGCTGATCTTGAATCAGTAGAAAAAAGACTTGCACGTGTTGGAAAAATGGCGAAACAAAAAGATAAGGATGCTGTATTTGAAGCAGAAATTCTTGAAATGCTTAAGGAAGCTTTTGAAGCGGACAAGCCTGCTCGTACAGTTGAGTTTACTGAAGAGCAAATGAAGGTAGTAAAACAACTTCACTTGTTAACGATTAAACCGGTCCTTTATGTTGCTAACGTAGGAGAAGAGGATGTCGCTGACCCGTCTTCAAATGAATATGTACAAAAAGTAAGAGAGTTTGCTGAAAAGGACAATGCAGAAGTAATTGTCGTTTGTGCAAAGATTGAAGAAGAAATTGCTGAGCTTGAAGGGGAAGAAAAGGAAATGTTCCTTTCTGAGCTTGGTATTGAAGAATCAGGTCTTGATCAGCTGATTCGTGCAGCTTATCATTTACTAGGATTAGCAACATACTTTACTGCAGGTGTTCAAGAAGTTCGTGCATGGACATTCCGTAAAGGGATGAAGGCTCCACAATGTGCAGGAGTTATCCACTCTGACTTTGAGCGTGGGTTCATTCGTGCAGAAACAGTTGCTTATGAAGATTTACTAGCTGGCGGTACAATGACTGCTGCTAAGGAAGCTGGTAAAGTTCGATTAGAAGGAAAAGAATACGAAGTAAAAGACGGAGACATCATCCATTTCCGCTTTAATGTATAAAATGAGAACCACCTTGAGAAAATCAAGGTGGTTTTTTACGTTTTCTTAACAGTAAATCAACCTGGTTTCAATGTTTTCGACTTAAACTGAAAGCATTAGAAAGGTGGGTGTATAAGTGAAGCGAACAATGGATTGGATTGTAAAATCTGATGAAATCATTTTCTACTTATTAAACAAGCAGCCGTTATTCCTCATTCAAATCTTTAGATGGGTTACTCATTTAGGTGGTGCTCTTTGCTCTATAGGAATACCTTTATTTCTTTGGGTGTTTGGTCCGTTAGAGCTTAGAGAAGTAGTTATGGTCGTTTACTTTTCTTTGACCTTAAGCCATTTGTTTGTCTTTTTAGCTAAGAGACAATTTCGACGACTTAGGCCTCACTTATCTACCTTACAAGCTACCATACATGGTCCAACACTAAAGGATCCTTCCTTTCCGTCTGGCCATTCTACAGCAATATTTTCAGTTGTTACACCTTTTATCTTATTTGATCCATTTTTAGCTCCTTTTTTGTTTCCTATTGCAATCATGGTCGCACTTTCTCGTGTAATACTAGGCGTCCATTATCCAACCGATGTGTTAGCAGGTTCGTTACTAGGTGCTTTCACAGCAATGGGATTTTGTCATTTATTTTTCTAGGGGGGATCAGTTTGAGAATAGCTATTTTTACTGACACATTTTTTCCGCAAGTAAATGGTGTAGCAAAATCATTGAAAAGATACTCTGATTACCTATTACAAAAAGGGCATACCGTAGAAATATTTGCACCTGAGCTGGAGGGGAGTAATACGTACCCCTATGTTCACCAATTTATGAGTATTCCTTTTTTTATCTACCCAGAATGTCGAACAGCATTGGCTCTGCCGAATACCATCCTTGAGCGAGTACAAGTATTTTCTCCAGACTTTATCCACGTGGCTACGCCTTTAACGATGGGAGTACTAGGCTCCCATGCAGCTAAAAAATTGAATATACCTATCATTTCCTCTTATCACACACATTTTGATCAGTATCTGGATTATTACAAGCTGAGTTGGATCTCTCCTATTCTGTGGAGATATTTAAAATGGTTTTACTCTTCCTCAGAACGAATTTTTGTTCCCTCCAAGGAGACGTTTACGCATCTCCAAACAAAAGGCTTCACTAATTTATCTATATGGTCGAGAGGGGTAGACTGCTCACTTTTTCGTCCTTCTAACCAAACGGTCAACATTCGAGAGAAATATAATATAAAAGCTCCTTATATTCTTCTTTATGTAGGAAGACTTGCACCAGAAAAAGACCTATCAACATTACAAAAAATCATTGAACATTTCTCGAAAAAGTGGAAAGAAAGCGTCCATTGGTTAATTGTAGGGGATGGTCCTTGTTTTGAGGAGATATCTAGTCTTTCAAGCGAGAGCACAAATATATCAATGACGGGGTATTTAAGTGGGAATGAACTGGCTTCTTGTTATGCAGCTAGTGATTTATTCGTATTTCCATCTCAAACAGAAACATTTGGGAACGTTGTACTAGAGGCACTTGCTAGTGGAACTCCTGCAATTGTCTCTAATCGTGGAGGAGTAAGTGGAATTGTAGAGCATAACAAAACCGGAAAGATATGTAAGGCTAGCGATTACCAGGATTTTATTAAGCAGACGGAACAAGTACTCACTAATAAAGTTAGTAGGCTCATCATGGGGAAAAATGCAAGAGAATATGCACTAAAGCAAACATGGGAAGGAATCTTCGACGATTTAATCAATGAGTGTAAACGAACGATTAAGCAAAAGTTAGTAACTTTAAAAAAGAATGCTTAACGGTAATCAATGAGTACCTTCAATCTAACCTTGTGTTTCGTTTCTTACTATGATATAATTTCTTCTTGTGAGTAATGAATATTGCTCCTTGCCCAATTGGGCCGTTTAGACCAAAAGGAGGTGAACGTGATGAGAGCGTACGAAATTATGTACATCATCCGCCCAAACATTGAAGATGAGGCTAAAAAAGCCTTAGTTGAGCGTTTCAACACTATCTTAACTGATAATGGTGCGGAACTTACTGAAGCAAAAGAGTGGGGTAAGCGTCGTCTTGCATACGAAATCAATGATTTCCGTGATGGCTACTACCAACTTGTAAAAGTTAACTCTGATGCAGCTGCAGTGGAAGAATTCTCTCGCTTAGCTAAAATCAGCGAAGATATTATCCGCCACATGGTTACTAGAGACGAAAAATAAGAATAGATAAGCACTTCTAATTTTGATGTTTCACGTGAAACATTAGACGTAGAAGAAAGGGGGTTGATTCTGATGATGAATCGTGTTGTTCTAGTCGGTCGGTTGACGAAAGATCCTGAATTACGCTATACACCAAATGGGGTTCCTGTGGCTACTTTTACACTTGCAGTCAATCGTGCTTTTACGAATCAGCAAGGAGAAAGAGAAGCAGATTTCATCAACTGTGTGATTTGGCGTAAACCTGCAGAAAACGTAGCAAACTTCTTGAAAAAAGGCAGTCTTGCTGGCGTAGATGGTCGTGTTCAAACACGCAGCTATGATGGACAAGATGGTAAGCGAGTATATGTCACTGAAGTATTAGCTGAAAGTGTTCAATTCTTGGAGCCAAGAGGTGCTTCTGGTGGTTCTGCTCCTGGCGGAAACGCAGGAGGCTTCGGAGGGCAAAGAGAAGCTTCACCATACGGGAATAACAATCAGAATCAACCATATAGAAACAACAATAATAATAATCAAGGTTTTACAAGAATGGATGAAGATCCATTTGCAAATGATGGTGGTCAAATCGACATTTCTGATGATGATTTACCATTCTAAATCCTTGAAAATACGATAACTATTATAAAAGGAGGGAAATACTCATGGCAATGGGCGGAGGACGTAGAGGTGGACGCGCAAAGCGTCGTAAAGTTTGCTTCTTTACAGCAAACGGAATCACTCATATCGATTACAAAGATGTAGATCTTCTTAAAAAATTCATCTCAGAACGTGGTAAAATCTTACCTCGTCGTGTAACAGGTACAAACGCTAAATACCAACGTAAATTAACAGTTGCTATCAAGCGTTCACGTACTATGGCATTACTACCATACGTTACTGGTGAATAATGAACGGAGAAAGACACCCTTAGTGGTGTCTTTTTTTATACTTAGCTTTGGTAACGAATCTGTATGAGTTGAATCCATCTCTAGAACTAGATAAAATAGAAGTGATGCAATTAAATGAGGTGAGGGATTGAATAATGTTCGACAGTTAACAACAGGAGCTTTGTTACTAGCTATTTATGCAGCTCTTCTTTTGTTAACAACGTATATGCCCCTATTAGGGATGGTAACCAACTTGTTCTTGGGATTACCTTTTATTCTTTTTGCGTATAAAAATGATCGCAAAAGTATGCTAGTGTTTTTTGTTGCTTCCATTTTACTATCACTTATTGTAGGAACAGTATTTGCCATCCCGGTAGCCATTACCTTTGGTCTAACAGGCTTAGTGATGGGGGACTTTATAAGAGAGAAGAAAAGTAGGGAAGCGACTTACTTTGGTGGCTCCATAGCCTTTCTATTAACTGTTGTGTTGACCTATGCTATTTCAGTCGCTTTTTTTCAAATCGACTTTATTGATGAAACGATAGCAGCAACCAAAGCTTCCTTAGAATCTTCCCTTTCAATCATGGAATCATTAGGACAAACTCCCAATGAGAAGCAGATGGAAGAATTGCTTGCTGGAATAGAGGCGGGAAGGTTTTTAAAACCAACCTTGTTTGTTATGGCTGCTTTTCTTGCAGTGTTCTTTATTCAACTAGTAAGTTTTCCTATAGCAAAACGTTTTCAAGTTGAAATTACGAATTGGAAGCCTTTTCGTAACCTTCAGTTGCCAAAAAGTATTTTATGGATCTACTTATTTTCCATTATTGCTTCGATGATATTTAACCCTGAAGAGGGAAGTTTTGCTTTTATGGTAATTGTAAATATCGCCTTCTTGCTCCAATGGTTAATGGTTATACAAGGTTTGGCTTTCATTTATTACTTTAGTAATGCAAAGAAGTTTCCAAGGGTAGTGCCAATAATGTTCACAATTGGTGTCTTGTTATTTCCACAACTACTTTATATTGTACGGATATTAGGTATAATTGATTTAGGCTTTGATTTAAGAAAGAGGATAAAGAATCAATAAAATACACTACTGTGTGGGAGCTGAAATTATGCCTTCTTATCTAGAAAAGCGATCGATTCGCTACCCCATCTACGCATTAATTGCCATAACAGTGGTGCTTCTCGGATTAATTGCTTTGTACAATTGGTTACTAGGCTTAATCGGATTAATAGTAGCATTCCTTCCCTTTTTCTATATCTTTCAGCTTGAAAGAAAGCAAAGAAAAGAAATGGAAGAATACATAACTACATTATCCTATCGAGTGAAAAAAGTGGGCGAGGAAGCGCTCATGGAAATGCCAATTGGTATTATGTTAATTAATGATGACTACTATATTGAGTGGACGAACCCGTTCTTAGCTTCATGCTTTGAAGAGGATACACTTGTTGGTAGGTCACTCTATGATGTCGGCGAATCACTTATTCCTTTAATCAAGCAAGATGTTGAAACAGAAATCATCACGATTCATGATCGTAAATTTAGAGTCATTCACCGTCCAGAGGAAAGGCTCCTGTACTTCTTTGATGTAACTGAACAAACAGAAATTGAAAAGTTATATGAAGATGAACGAACCGTCATTGCTATTATTTTCTTAGATAATTATGATGAATTAACGCAAGGGATGGAAGATCAGACAAGAAGTAGTTTGAATAATCTTGTTACATCCATTTTAAATAAGTGGGCACAGGAAAATGGAGTCTTCCTAAAAAGAATTACCTCTGAACGCTTCATTGCTGTATTCAATGAAAATATCTTACAGCTGCTCGAGAAAGGAAAGTTTTCTGTCCTTGATGACGTGAGAGAAACGACTTCAAAGCAAAATGTCCCATTAACCTTGAGTATTGGAGTAGGTTCTGGTGTATCGTCCCTACCAGAGTTAGGCTCATTAGCACAATCTAGTCTTGATTTAGCGCTAGGTCGTGGTGGTGACCAGGTAGCGATTAAGTTAACAAATGGTAAGGTTAAGTTTTTTGGTGGAAAGACGAATCCAGTTGAAAAACGGACAAGAGTACGTGCTAGGGTCATTTCGCATGCTCTTAAGGAGCTTGTCACAGAAAGCGACAAGGTTATCATTATGGGGCATAAAAGTCCGGATATGGACGCTATTGGAGCTTCAATAGGTATCCAAAAGGTTGCTCAAATGAATGAACGTGATGCGTATATCGTCTTAAATCCAAACGATATTGATACAGGTGTTCAAAGGTTATTAGAAGAGATCAAAAAGCATGAATCATTGTTTGAAAAATTCGTTACACCAGAGCAGGCTCTAGAGCTTGCAACGGAGGACACTCTGTTAGTGGTTGTTGATACACATAAACCTTCATTAGTTATTGAAGAGCGTTTATTATCAAAAATTGACCATGTTGTGGTTATTGACCATCATAGACGAGGAGAAGAGTTCATTCAAAGTCCACTACTCGTTTATATGGAGCCATATGCGTCCTCAACAGCAGAGCTCGTTACCGAGTTATTAGAATATCAGCCAAAACGTGGTAAGATTGATATGCTTGAAGCAACAGCTCTTTTAGCTGGTATTATTGTTGATACAAAAAGCTTTACTCTACGTACAGGAGCTAGAACCTTTGATGCTGCTTCGTATTTAAGAGGTCAAGGGGCCGACACGGTTCTTGTGCAAAAGTTTTTGAAAGAAGATGTTGATTCGTTCTTAAAGCGTGCTAAATTAATCGAAACGGTTTATTTTTTCAAAAAAGGGGTCGCCATTGCAAAAGGTAATAACACGCAGATTATTGACCAAATTTTAATTGCACAAACGGCAGATACCCTGCTGACGATGGATGGAATTCAAGCGTCATTTGTTATTTCGAAGCGATCAGATCAAACAGTTGGCATTAGTGCCAGGTCGTTGGGTGACGTGAACGTCCAAATTATTATGGAGAATCTAGGTGGTGGAGGCCATTTAACAAATGCAGCAACACAGCTGACTGATGTAACGATTGAGGAAGCGGAAGAAAGACTGCAAACGGCCATTCACGAGTATACGGAAGGGAGAAAGAAAGAATGAAAGTGATTTTTTTGAAGGATGTTAAAGGAAAAGGAAAAAAAGGCGAAGTAAAAAATGTTGCCGATGGGTACGCACAAAACTTCTTGATTAAACAAGGACTTGCAGTAGAAGCGAATTCAACCAATGTTAGTACCCTTGAGGGCCAGAAAAAAAAGCAAGAGAAGCTAGCTGAAGAAGAGCTTGCTGAAGCAAAAAAACTAAAAGAAACGATTGAAAAAATCACAGTAGAATTAAGTGCAAAAGCTGGTGAAGGCGGACGACTTTTTGGTTCTATCACTAGTAAGCAAATTGCAGAAGAGCTGCAAAAAAAGCATAATATTAAAATTGACAAGCGTAAAATTGAACTAGAAGATGCAATCCGTGCTTTAGGTTATACAAAAGTACCAGTAAAGCTTCATACCGAAGTTCAAGCTACGTTAAATGTACACGTAAAAGAAGTAAACTAAATTTGGAAGTTCCATTTCGGTTTATTCATGATAAAATAGAGTAGCAAATAAAATGTGGCCCGTTTTTCTGGTCACATTTTTTCTAGTTTTCATCATATCCTCTAGGAAAGCAAAGGGAGGTTACTATAAATGAATGATTTATATGCTGACCGTCTCCCTCCTCAAAATATAGAGGCTGAGCAGGCGGTTTTAGGTGCGATATTTTTAGAACCATCTTCTCTTACAATGGCTTCAGAAATATTAATTCCTGATGATTTTTATCGAGCGGCGCATCAGAAAATTTTCCAAATGATGTTACAGCTGAGCGACAAAGGAAAAGCTGTTGATTTAATAACAGTAACAGAAGAGCTTTCAGCTGCGAAGCTCCTTGAAGATACTGGTGGTGTAAGTTATTTAAGTGAATTAGCTGGTTCAGTTCCGACAGCTGCTAATATAGAATACTATGCTAAGATAGTTGAGGAAAAATCATTGCTTCGACGATTGATCCGTACCGCAACCACCATTGCTACAGATGGTTATACGCGTGAAGACGAAGTTGAGGTTTTGTTAGGAGAAGCAGAGAAAAGTATTTTAGAAGTATCCGGACGAAAAAATGCGGGTGCTTTTCATAATATAAAGGACGTTCTTGTCCGAACATATGACAATATTGAAGTCATGAATAACCGCGTGGGTGAAGTAACGGGTTTAGCAACAGGTTTCTCAGAGCTCGACCGTATGACAGCAGGGTTTCAACGGAATGATTTGATCATTGTAGGAGCACGTCCATCCGTTGGTAAAACAGCCTTTGCCTTAAATATTGCGCAAAACGTCGCATCAAAAACCGGTGAAAATATTGCTATTTTTAGTCTCGAGATGGGTGCTGAACAGCTTGTGATGCGTTTGCTTTGTGCAGAAGGAAATATTGATGCACAAAGGCTTAGAACGGGTTCATTAACAGATGAGGACTGGGGCAAGCTTACTATGGCAATGGGAAGCCTATCGAATGCAGGAATCTTTATCGACGATACCCCAGGGGTAAGAATTACAGATATTCGTTCGAAGTGCCGCCGATTAAAGCAGGAGCATGGCCTAGGTATGATTCTGATTGATTACTTGCAGCTAATATTAGGAAGTGGTCGCTCTGGCGAGAACCGTCAGCAAGAAGTATCAGAAATCTCTCGTTCCTTAAAGGCATTAGCTCGTGAGCTTAAAGTGCCTGTAATAGCCTTATCACAGCTCTCCCGTGGGGTAGAGCAGCGTCAAGATAAGCGTCCAATGATGTCAGATATTCGTGAATCCGGAAGTATTGAGCAGGATGCCGATGTTATAGCTTTCTTATATCGTGATGATTATTATGATCGTGAATCAGAAAGTAAAAATATTATTGAAATCATTATTGCGAAACAGCGTAATGGTCCGACTGGAACCGTATCATTAGCTTTTGTGAAAGAATATAATAAGTTTGTTAACTTGGAGCGGCGTTTTGATGATAATGGAGTTCCACCTGGAGCTTAATAGATTAGAATAATAAAAGACTAGCTAAACTAAAATGTACCCTTTGTAAAGGACATTCTTAAAAAAGACTATGCTACATTGAGAAGATGATTCCTATATTCAATAGGGGTCATCTTCTTTAAATCCCATTGGTATCTATAGTTGTTGTA